>JANTFK010000276.1 GCA_024763595.1 Bacteroidales bacterium
CTTTTCCGGTGGCTTTATGCGCAATGACTGCATCGGTAAAACCTATCCGCTCCACCATGCCTTTGGCAATTACCTCCTGTTTATGCTCACCTATGTCAAATAGCTGATATTTGATGGAGGAGCTCCCACAGTTTAAGACTAATATAATCATCTCTATGAATCTGTTGGTGTTTACGTAATGCAACTATTTTTGTTTCTTCAAACCAGCTGCCTGATTGGCAGTGATGGCTGCCAGGTTTACAATATCGCTTACAGAGCACCCCCTGGAGAGATCATTTATGGGGGCTGCCATTCCCTGTAAAACGGGGCCTATGGCCTCTGCCTTGGCCAGCCTCTGAACCAGCTTGTAAGCGGTATTACCCACATTCAGATCGGGAAAGATCAATACGTTGGCATTGCCCTGTATCTGACTGTCCGGTGCTTTACTGCTGGCAATAGACTCAATAAGGGCAGCATCAGCCTGTAGTTCACCATCAATGATCAGAGAAGGATCCATCTCCCTGGCCAGTCTTGTGGCATTGACCACCTTATCAACCATGGGGTGTTTCGCGCTTCCTTTGGTGGAGAAGCTGATCATGGCAATGCGTGGCTCAAAACCCAGGATGGAGCGCGTTGTTCCTGCAGTGGCCACAGCAATTTCAGCCAGCTGTTTTTCATCGGGATCCGGATGAACGGCGCCGTCGGCAAATACAAGGACCCCGTCTTCACCGAATGATTTATCCTGAAGGATCATGATAAAGGCACCGGAAACAATACTGATTCCCGGCAAGGTTTTAACGATCTGAAATGCGGGGCGCAAAACATCCCCGGTTGCATTGGAAGCCCCGGCCACCTCTCCGTCAGCATCTCCGGCCTTAATCATCAGTGTACCGAGGTATAAAGGATCCTCCACCAGTTTGGAAGCCTCTTTCATGGTCATTCCTTTGGATTTTCTTGTTTCATACAGCAACTCGGTGTATTCCGGTTTTTTCGGATGATCCCTGGGATTGATCACTTTGGCCTTTGCAATATTATTTAACCCGTACTGGTGAACCTTCTTTTCCAGCTCTTCCGGGTCCGCTAACAGATAGATGTAGCAGAATTTCTCTCTGATGATGGCATCTGCTGCCATAATGGTTCGCTCTTCATTTCCTTCGGGAAGCACAATCCGCTGGCACTCCTTGCGTGCCTGCTCTCTGATCTTTTGAATTAAATTCATTGATTATCAATAATTTATGATTTCCTAATTGATTGGTTTAAAGGTAGCAAAAAATTCTTTGAAAATGCTTTTGAAAAGTTGCCCTCTCCGGCCTGCCGTTCCTCTTTTCTTTCTGCTATATTTGGGGATCCAAACGGTGATTGGATGTAAATGGATTATTTCAATGAGTTATGAGCCAGGGAAAAGAAATTATTTTTGATCCCGCGTGGTGCCGCTGCCAGATCAGGGAAGGTAATAACGTTTTATAAATTGCAGATTATGATCAAGAAACTACCACTCTGGGCAAAGATCTTTTTGGGCATGGGCCTGGGTATACTCTGGGGACTGATTGCTGTATGGACCGGTTGGGAAAGCTTTACAGTTGACTGGATCAAACCATGGGGGACCATTTTTCTGAAACTCCTGAAACTGATAGCAGTACCGCTGATCCTTGTTTCACTGATAAAGGGAATCTCCAGCCTGAAGGATATTTCAAAACTCTCAAGGATCGGATATAAAACCATTCTGATCTATATCCTGACCACGGTCTTTGCCACTTCAGTGGGACTTGCAATGGTAAATGTTCTGAAACCGGGAGATGTTTTCCCGGTTGAAAAACAGGAACAGTACAGGGAGAAATTCAGCGGACAGATTGAGGTGAGACAGGAATCGGCCCGTGAAATCAAGAAGCAATCTCCGCTCCATTTCTTTGAGGAGATGATTCCTGAGAATATTTTCCATGCTGCCGGAGATAACTCAAAGATGCTCCAGATCATCTTCTTTGCCATTCTTTTCAGTATTGCCCTGGTGCTAGTTCCGGGAGAGAAGACACAGGTGGTGAAGGATTTCTTCGATGGGCTTAATAACGTGATACTCAAGATCGTAGATCTAATAATGCGATTCGCTCCCATTGGGGTGTTTGCACTGATGGCTGCCCTGGTGGTTGACTATTCAGGCGATGCAGACATCTTTACCGCCCTGGGGATGTATATGTTGACCGTAGTCGTTGGGCTTTTTATCCTGATCCTGTTACTGTACCCGTTGTTGATCCGTGTTTTTGCAAAGATCCGGATCCCCGATTTCCTGCGGGGTATCCTGCCGGCCCAGCTGGTTGCCTTTACCACAAGTTCCAGTGCTGCCACCCTTCCGGTAACCCTGAAACAGGTAACCGGTGAACTGAAGGTATCCAAACCCATCGCCAATTTTGTACTACCGGTAGGGGTGACCATCAACATGGACGGTACCAGCTGTTACCAGGCCATTGCGGCTGTTTTTATTGCGCAGGTATTCGGGATCGATCTGACCCTGACACAGCAGCTGACAATCGTGCTGACTGCCACCCTGGCTTCCATTGGGTCTCCGGGCATACCCAGTGGCAGCATCGTCATGCTGATCATTGTCCTGAATTCAGTTGGGCTTCCCATCGAAGGGCTTGCCCTGATCCTGGGTGTGGACCGTCCGCTCGATATGCTGCGTACAGCTGTAAATATTACGGGTGATTCGACTGTTGCTTCCATTGTGGCACGTTCGGAGGGTGAACTGGGCTATCAGGCCTGATGTTACAGACGATCTTCCTGGAGTCACTTCAGGCCCTGCACCCTCAATTTTTGCTATAAAACAAATTAAATCAGCTATTTAGCTTTCTTTTTCCAGTTAGTTAAGCCTTTAAGAAGCTCATATTTCCCAGCATCGTTTGTCTAAGGCGGTGCAGATGAGATGTAAATCAGGCTAAAATTAACCGGGAGATCCTGCAGAAGCAGCAATTATATTAAAATATGAAAACAGGGCGGGGGTGGGTTAATCTGGGGTGAAGCCCGATAAACACAGCGGATCCGGCGCTGTTGAATTTGTGCAGCGTCATGATGAAAAGCTCCGGTTGCCAAGGATAACAGATAGCCTTGATATGAATAATGATGGTCCGGATCAAGATAAAAACCGGGGAGAGGATCCGGGGATCAAGATGATTACATTTGTCACCAAATATATCAATGATACAATTGTAACAAAGAACTAGCTGATCAATATGATTACATAATGCAACACATATATCCATCTTAAAAGAATACAAATGTAAACAAAAAGAACACAGGTTTCAGATTATAAGTAATTATGTATAACAATCAATATACCAGTAATATATATTAATTATTTAATGTAAAATATAAGATAAATACCAGTATATCACTAAAATATCACTTTCAAATTGAAATATACAGCATATATATATCAGAATATCAATTAAATGATAAGATTATTTCATCTTTTAGTTAAAATACATCAAATTTCCGGGATCCGGCGAGCTGTTTCACAGGGGATGCCTATATACAGTGGGTTTATGCTTATATTGCAACCTGCGTAGTTACACCCCTTCAGGGACTATTGTCTGTTTATAAGTAATTTGTATTATAATGAGGTAAGATGCAGTTGCAACCAGGTTATTTTCAAATGAAGATAAAATAGGAATAATAAGTAATTTTCTTTATTTCTTTGTTACATTTACATTTGTAAACATTTATAATTCACATAATGCAACAATATTTAAGTTACATTTGTAACCAAAGTTTTATGTTATGAAAGAGCGTCTGTTGCAATTACTGGACCTTGAACAGTTATCTCCTTCTAAATTTGCAGAGATTATAGGTGTACAGAGAAGCAGCGTTTCGCATGTTATCTCTGGAAGGAATAATCCCAGTTATGATTTTTTGCAAAGAACGCTGAAGGCTTTCCCGGGTCTAAATGCCGCATGGCTCATAACGGGTAAAGGAACCATGTATGAGCAGATGGGCAGGAATGTTACAGGTAACCTGTTCGAATCTGTAACGGATCACCCTGAATCCATTGGGGATCACCCTGAATCCATTGGGGATCACCCTGAATCCATTGAAGATCATCCTGAATCCATTAAAGATCATTCCGAACCTCCTGACGCTGAAGAGTCTGCAAGAATTAGTCAGGAACCGGAAGAAATCCCTGATGCGCATGCAAAGTCTGAATCGTTTACCCGGAAGACGGAGCATGGTGGGGAAAGGGGGCGAAAGGTGGTCCGGGTCCTGATTATCTTTGATGATGATACATTCAGTACCTATGAACCGGCACAATAGAAATCTGTGTATATTTGCAGGCAAAAATTGAATGTACCGTTTATTAGTCAGGCCTTTTCTCTTCCGCTTTCAGCCTGAGACCATTCACCGGAACCTTGTCACTTTGCTGCGGTTAATATTTAAAATTCCGGGCCTGCCCGGAGTAGTCAAATCATTTTATCAGATCAGTCACCCCGTGCTCCAGACAGAATTTCTGGGGATGCAGTTCAGCAACCCTGTTGGCATGGCGGCCGGTTTTGATAAAAATGCCGTGCTGTACAGGGAACTGCAGGCATTTGGTTTCTCCTTTATCGAAGTGGGTACCGTTACGCCGCTGGGCCAGCCGGGAAACCCGCGCCCGAGAAGTTTTCGTCTTCCCGCGGACCGTGCCCTGATCAACAGGATGGGATTCAACAACCATGGTGCGGAGGCTGCTGCTCATCAATTGAGCCGTAAACGCCCCAAAGGGCTGATTCTGGGAGGAAACATCGGTAAGAACACCCAGACCCCCAATGAGGAAGCTGCCGCCGATTATGAGGCTGTTTTCAACGCCATATATGATGGTGTGGACTATTTGGTGGTCAATGTAAGTTGTCCCAATATTACTGATCTGCATAAGTTGCAGGACCAGGAATCACTGGAACTGATACTGGGAAGGCTGTTGAAACTAAGGGAACAGAAAACGGTATCAAAACCGGTATTGCTGAAAATTTCTCCCGATCTGAATGATAAACAACTGGATGAAACCCTGGATATTGTAGCCAGGCTCAACCTTGACGGAATAGTAGCCACCAATACAACCATAAAAAGGGAGGGGCTGCAGACTCCTCCCGAGGTGGTCAAAGCCATCGGGAAAGGTGGTTTAAGCGGTGCACCCATCACCAGACGAAGTCTGGAGGTGGTTCAATACATCCATCAGCGCACCGGCGGAAAGCTGCCCATTATAGCTGTAGGCGGGATCATGAGTGTTTGGGATGCCCTTAATATGCTGGATGCGGGGGCGACCCTTATACAGCTCTATACCG
>JANTFK010000277.1 GCA_024763595.1 Bacteroidales bacterium
AAAGGGCCCTTCCGGCCGGTCCCCGGTGTAATGCGCAATCTGGCTGTGGGAGCGCCAGCCGGGATCAACTTTCAGTTCACAGGGCCAGCGGGCGACATATAGATGTACCTTTCCATCGTCACCCAGCAGGGGAGAGGTGCCCCAGATGGTTTGACCCGGCTCCCGGACAGCTACGCCGATAAATTCCCACCTCTCTGCAAAGGAGCTGGAACCGGATGACGCGCTGCCGGTCTGTGCGAAAGTGCATGATGAGAAAAGGAATATGAGTATGGAAGCTGTACGTGCTACTTTTGCCATTGGGCCCTCATTTGGTTTAATCTATTAAGAATATACTGAAATTCCTGATCCGGGGTTCTGCCACTGCGTCAACGACCCGTAACCTGACCGCCGGGGTTTTTACCCGTTCGATACGCTGGATCCGCTTATGACCAATACATGTACCCTTTCCCACTTCTGTCCAGTTGTTATTTACCAGCGCCTCCACAATATAAGATCTGACGCGCTCTCCTTTTTCAATATCCTCCTGCACCATGATATAATTGATTTCCACTTCATGACCCAGCCAAATGGACTGCAGCATACCTGTTCCGCCAGTACTCCCGGCGGGATGTGAAAATGTACGCTGAACTTCCCTGCCGAACTCCTGCAATCTTTCCACATCCTGCCGGGGCAGTAACCCCCGGTCATCAGGTGTAAGCCCCAGTATCAGGGTGGAGTTTCTTCCCACTGACCGGATATACATATCCATTAAGTCTTCAACAGTCAATATGTTGGCTTCGTCTCCCGGTTCCCAGAACCATTCATGCCTATTGTTCCGGGAACGCAACGGGGCATCGGACATGGCAGGCATCCAGAATTTCCCTTCCTTGTCACCATGCTTGAGCAAAGCAAAATTGTCTGCAAATACAGCCTCCTGGTTGGCGGAATGGGAAAAGGGGAAAGGAAAGGTGGCCCAGCATGGATAGGGGACCGTTCCGGTTTCTGAACCTCCCCAGCGGAAATCGGCACGCTGTGCGTTATGATAAAAGAGACATTCCGGCTGATGCTTCATTACAATGGGTAACACATCGGCCCCATACCGCGAGGGGTCGTCCGCTCCCCCGTCAAACCATATGAGGAACAGTTCCCCGTAACGGGTGCACAGCTCTTCGACCATCCCCTCACACATGTGCTTGTACGCCAGTTGCCTGTTCTTTACAAACTGACTGTTGCCCTCAATTCTGAAATCATAAACACCCAGAAAGGAATTCCAGCGGATCCCGACATAAATCCCGGGCAGAATGCCGTATTTCCTGCAGGAGTTGACAAACTCCCTGACGATATCACCTTTGCCATCCTGGTAGCGAATGGCTTTCATGCAGTAAGGATTTACTTCACTTTGAAAAAGGGCAAAGCCGGTTTCATGGGTGACTGTCAAAACGGCAAACCGGGCACCTGCATCCCTGGCGGCCCTTATCCACTGATCTGTATCCAACTGCTCCGGATCGAAGATATTGGCATCCGGGACAGGTGTGATCCTGTTTTGCTGCTGATTGTATCTTTCCCCGTCAAACACATGCAGATCATAGGAAAAGAGCACTCCTATCTCCGCATCCTGCCACTTCAGCTGGGATTGGCCTGGTCGTGGAAGATGCACCTCCTCCTGGCATTGTGCGGCCAGCGGGAAAAAGAAGATCATCGCGCCCGCCAGAAACGTGTTCAATTTCAGCTTCCTGTTAGTGCTGTGTCCGGATTTTTTTTGCATCTTCACGATAAAGGTAAAAATAGGGAAATGACTCGACTATCAAAATTATTCCTGCTGCTAATCCTCTCTTCATGTTCATACAGGACCGCTGAGCCCTCCGGAAAGAAAACGGAACTGGTATTCAGTGACCTTTCCGGCGTATGGGACGAGGCCATTCCCCTGGGAAACGGAATGGTCGGAAACCTGGTATGGCAAAAAGGAGAGAGGCTTCGCTTTTCGCTCGACCGGGCCGATCTTTGGGATCTTCGCCCCATGCAGAACATTGATTTTAATCAATGGAAGTTCCGGGATGTATATGAACACTGGAAAAACGACAGCTATGATGAAGTCCAGCAAGCTTTTGATGTTCCATATGATCAACTGGCTGCTCCGTCCAGGATTCCTGCCGGTGCTCTTGAATTTGAAACGGCCCCCCTGGGAACCGTCCGGTCAGTCTCACTGGATGTGGAACATGCAACCTGTACTGTAACGTGGACAGGCGGAGCCAGGCTGACAACCTTTGTACATGCTGAAAAACCGGTGGGATGGTACAGGTTTGAGAATATTGAGAAGCCGGTGAATGTTTATCTTGTGCCGCCTTCTTACCATAAGCAGAACAGGACAGGAACTGATGATCAGGCAAAACACGACCTGTACAGGCTTGGTTATCCACAGGGTGATATTGAGGCGGGTGATCATACCCTTACTTATAACCAGGAAGGGTGGGGGGGCTTTTCCTACCAGATCCACACAGCATGGAAGGAGGATGATCAAAGCCTTACCGGTTGCTGGTCCGTCTCATCATCCGGCAGAGAACCGGACACGGCGATCGATGCAAAAGCGGTTGTGCTTGCTGATAGAAAAAACGGATGGAGCGCATCCCGCAAGGAACACCTGGCCTGGTGGGCGGAATACTGGCACCGCTCCGTTGTACGAATTCCTGACACCTTACTTCAGCGCCAATATGACCTGGAAATGTATAAATTCGGATCAGCAGCCAGGGCCGGGGGGCCTCCCATATCACTACAGTCTGTCTGGACCGCCGATAACGGAAAACTACCGCCCTGGAAAGGTGATTACCATCATGATCTGAATACCCAGTTAAGTTACTGGCCCTCTTATACGGGAAACCACCTGGACCTTGAAGCGGGGTTTCTGAACTGGCTCTGGGATCTGCGCCCGGTTTTCAGGCGTTTTACACAGGCCTATTTCGGGGTGGACGGACTGAATGTACCCGGCGTGACAACACTGGAGGGCGAACCCATGGGAGGATGGATCCAGTATTCCCTGGGACAGGGCACGTCAGCCTGGCTGGGCCATCATTTTTACATGCACTGGCGTTTTTCCATGGATCGTGAATTCCTGCGTGAAAGGGCCTATCCCTGGATACGGGACGTAGCCCTGTTTTTTAATAAGATGGCCGTCAGATCAGAAGATGGTAAAAGAAAGCTTTTAATGAGTTCCAGTCCCGAGATCTACAACAATTCCCGGGAAGCATGGTTTCATGAAACCACCAATTTTGATCTGGCCCTGATCCGGTGGACCTATGAAAAGGCAGCGGAACTGGCCAGGGAGCTCAACCTGGATGAAGAGGCTAAAAAATGGAGCCGCATACTTTCCGAATGGCCGGACCTGGCTATCGACCCTGAAACAGGATTTATGTTTGCACCCGGATTTCCCTATAACGAATCACACAGGCATTTCTCACACCTGCTTGCTTTCCACCCACTGGGTCTGGTGGACTATTCACAGGGCAGTGCCCAACAGGAGATTATTAATAAATCGCTCAGGAACCTTGAATCTGTTGGATCTGCCAACTGGACGGGCTACTCTTTCAGCTGGCTGGGTAACCTCTATGCCCGGGCATTTGAAGGTGAAAATGCCGTTCAGGCGCTCAGTCTGTTTGCCCGTTGCTTTTGCCTGAAGAATTCGTTCCATGTAAATGGAGACCAGTGCAGGAAGGGCTACAGTAATTTTACCTACCGCCCTTTTACCCTGGAAGGGAATTTTGCATTTGCATCGGCCATTCAGGAGATGCTGATTCAGAGTCACACGGGAACGGTGAAACTCTTTCCGGCAATCCCTGCTGACTGGAAGGAGGTTTCATTTGAGCGATTAAGAACCCGCGGGGCATTTCTGGTTTCTGCCCGGCAGGAGGGAGGAAGGGTCACCGAAGTGAAAATTATAGCTGAAGAGGGGGGCAATATCCGCCTGGAAGATCCCTTTCAGGGAAAACCTTTCAGATGTAAGAAGGAGTACATAAAAGAAGGGGACACCCTTATATTAAAGCTGAATAAGGGAGAATCCTGCGTGCTTCACGCCAGGGGGTGAGCAGTCATTCAGCGTGTATTGATCTGAAGCAGGATTTCATTGGTGTAATCCTGGTTAAGTATGATATTTCGCTGGAAATTACCCCAGCCCAGATCTACATAATCCATTTCATTGTTTGCGTACAATGTCATACCATTCCCGGTTCTTGCAATACGGCAGCTGATATTTCCTTTTCCTTCTTTTAAACCGGTTCCCCGCACTGCAATCTCTTCGATCCCCTTTCGAAGCAACCCGTACCTGATAATATGCTCCTTGGAAGACCTGGTACGGTTTGTAAACTGTTCACGGACTGCTTCATCGGCTGTCCCGTTGTAGTAAAAACTTTTATTGTCTGCATTCCACTCCTTCCCCGGCCTGTTCCTGTAGCGCTTTGATTTCCCTGCGTATAAAGCCACCGTTCCGTCCCGCGATGAAAGATGAGCAGCGGGATAATAACTCCAGTAGGGCTCTCTTTCCCAGGACAGGGAATCATACACATCTTCCAGCTTAAAGCTGATCCCCAGTTCCCGGATATATTCCCGTGGGAGATTTTCTATTTGGTATCGGATGGCGATCTTTCCGGAAGGAGTGACGCTTACACGGTATTCAACAGGAATATGGTTATCATATATCCCGCGGGTACGGATCGACAGCTCATTCCCGGATTGCCTGTAACGGAAACTTTTCAGTTGCCATTGCTGACAGTGGTCATCTATCTGGTAGTAAGTGTATAAAATAGGTTTACCCTTTGTGCGAAGATTGATATGGGGTCCCGAAAATAAGTGCCTGCCCGATGGTTGTTCAATGGCCGTGATAAGCCCGCTTTTTTTACTGAATATGATCCGGGTATCATGCTCACATAAAACATGGATCTCCCGCTGGTTTTCTTCAACCCGGATCACTTCGGCCGGTTCATCTTTCTTCAGGCGCTCATTTTCTTCATTCAACTTATTATCCGGATGCAGCCGCAATGTATATTTGTCAATCAACCGGTTCTGCCGGTCAAGGAATTCAAGGAAGAGGGGTTCACCCGGGTCCCATTCATTTACGGGGATGATCAGCACTCCTTTTTGATGAGGTTCAATATCGGGTACTTTCAGCTCCTTCTCCTGGTTTCTGTAAATTGATTTAATGATCAGCTCATTGATATTTGTGTGGTCGAACCGGTTATAAACCGGGATAGAAAGTGGTTCGCCCGGTGCATGATCCGCCACTTCCGTTTGCAGCAGTTTCACAGGAGAAT
>JANTFK010000278.1 GCA_024763595.1 Bacteroidales bacterium
GACCGGTCGCGTGTTGAAGCAAAATAGCCGGAGGATACGGAAAGATCTGATGAAAAGGAGAAATCATCAGCATTACTATTGAACGGTGGATCCAGATGCACCGGGGGCATCCACTTTCCGCCGGCTTTTCTGCAATAAAAGATATCCAGTCCTCCTAATGTTCCGGGCCGGTCGGAAGAAAAATATAGCCTTTCTCCTCCAAGAATAAAAGGATACAATTCAGAAGCATCTGTATTCACCACACTACCAAGATTTACAGGAGTACTCCATGAGCCGTTTTCAAAACGGGATACCCAGATATCGGATTTCCCAAAACCTCCGGGCCGGTCGGAAGCAAAATAAAGCGTTTTGCCATCCTCACTCACGGAGGGATGAGCTGTTTCAAAAGCAGGGTCATTAACAGGGACTTCTGTTACCGGGCCCCAACTGTTCCCGCTCTTCACAACATAAAATATTCCATTGCTGTTCTTACCTGTTTTTTTTCTTTTATCAACCAAAAGATTTCGTGTAAAATAAAGGGTATGTGTCGCTTCATTATAGGCAGCGGGACCTTCATTCACAATTGAAGTTATTTCCTTGGCAAAAAGATGTGGTTGCCCCCATTTTAAGCTGTCTTTCTTTTGTGCAACAAATAAATGCAGGATCCTGCTGTCATCCAATGCTTTATAATCAACAAACAAGGAAGTCTTCCGGTCTGAAGAGAATAATATTCCATTCTGAAACGGGACCGGAGCCAAATCATTGTAAATCCGTGAATTTAACGGAAGCATTTTAATCGTATAGTCATTCTGGCCATACCCGGCATTTACCGTCAACAATCCCATCAGGACAACTAAAATAATATGGAGGATTCCCTTTTTCATTTCTATTAGAAGTACCGTGGATTGGAAGCGTTTATTTTGTATCCAAATTCATATCTTAAAATAATTTCATGAACGCCATTCATGCTGGAGTTCAGGTTTCCAAGCGTATAATCGTATGAATATCCCAACATTAACTGTGGAGTAATATAAAGCTGTATATTCCCCAGCACAACCGGATTCGGATAGGATCCTCCGAACCGGTATCCGCCACCAAGCCATATCCGGTTATCCAGCAAAATAAAGTTGGAGTTCAAATCAACCATAAGCGCATCATAATCTGTTCTGTATCGCACCATAGCAGAGGGCCTCCATTTAAAAGAGGGACTATTTCCAACAATGACCCCGGAAGAAAACAGGTAGGTATAATCTGCAGGAAGAAAGGAGAGTTGCAAATTAAAGGTTGAATCAGAACCAACCGAAGAATAATTAATCATCTCGGGAATTGAAAATCCTACGTAGAATTTCTTTGAATAATAATACATTCCAAATCCGATTGAAGGCCGTATTCTCCGATTATCGGATGCTAAAAAGGCCGGATCTGTTGGATCAGCCAGCCCACTTTGCAGGGCAATAAGATCTTCATTCATCATGGCCATACCAGCCTTCATTCCCAGGGACATTTTCCCCAGCCCCATTCTGAACCTGAAAGCATAATTCACTGAGGCCTGGGTATTTTTCACCAGCCCATATGACTGATTTAACATTAGAACTCCCAAAGCCACCCGATCGTTCTTTAAAGGGAAGTGCGCACTAAAAACCTGACTGTCAGGGGATCCGTCAACTCCCGTCCATTTCTTACGGTATTGTCCAAGCAGGCTCAGTGTTTCCCGGCTGCCTGTATAGCCCGGATTGACCACCAGTCCGTTTATCCAATACTGGCTATAGGACTCATCATTCTGCTGAGCCCATCCGGGTGCGGTGAAAAGCATCCAGAAAACCAACCCTATTTTTAAACTGTTTTTCAATTTACTTACTTCCTTTTATAACAATGTACCCTGTAAAAGTTTTCGGATGGTTCCCCTCAACCCGGAGAATATAATAATAGGTATCGTCTGGTAAGGGATTTTCATGCATATCGGTTCCGTCCCATCCCTCCGGAAAATTGCCGGAACTCATAAAATTTTCAGTACGGAATACAACATTCCCTCCTCGGGTAAATACAGTAAGTACATTGGGGACATTGCCCACATTTTCAATTCTGAAAAAATCATTTTGACCGGGAGTAACCCGGGGTGAAATTCCAACCGGAATGAACGGTTTTTCCAAAACAGTAATGGTACGGCTGGAAGTTTCATCCGGACACGTTCCATTTCTAATGACTAATTCAACCGTGTTATTGCCCCAGTCAAGATTCTCAAGCAATACAGTTTGAGCAGTATCGTTATTAAATGTGCCACTGCCTTCCGTCAGGCTCCATTTAATAGCACCCACTCTTGGTACTGAAAAACTTGCAGATAAGACTATATCGTTGGCAAATGCTTCAAGGGTAGTGTCATTTAACGGCAGGATAACAGAAGGAGACGGAGGTTCCCAAAGTGTCAGGAGCCCCTGGTCGGCAACATCCGGACATATTCCTTTAATTGCAGACGAGACCGTCCATGTGAGCGTATAGGATCCCTCTATGGCAGAAACCCCTGATTGGGCCTGTGCCGGATCGGTAAACGTAATTTCCGGTGGTCCCGACCAGATGCCCGATCCAAAATTCAAAACAGGATTCAGTGTAGTGGACAAACCGCAGTTTTCCAAAGGTAAGCCTGCATTTGCAACAGGAGGTCTTACAGCAACTATTTTACCATTCCCGCTGATCAATTCTGCATTGCAACCAAAAGTGTCTTTAATGGAATCAATTTGATATTGCAATGTAGTAAATGGTGTACTACCGGAAAATGAATAGAGGGCCCGTACGTCAATATTCGCGGGAGATGCATTTAGTCCGGTGTAGGTCGAATCCCATCCCTGATCATTACTCAACCACACATCCCACGGAGCATTTGTACTCATAATTAGGGTAACCATTCCTGTTGAACCATTACAAACCGTATCCTGACCGGTTGCCAAATCGGAGATCGTAACGTTAAAAACCGGATGAATATCAATAAATATCGGCGTGGCAGAAGTATCAATACAAGAATTGGGAGCAAAGGTTGATGTGATAATTCTTTTGAAATAAGTTGGCACGGAAAGATCTGCCGGGTTTATAGATTCACTCGTTTCTCCCGGGACATTGCTATAGGTGATGTCATCGTTACTGAACAGCCATTGGAAAGAATAGGTTCCCGCCCCGGCTCCTCCTGAATAAGCCGTTCCTGTAAGCTGCGCAGGAGCCGTTCCTTTACAAATGGTAGTATCACGTCCAATGGTATTCCCTAAGATCAGTGGATAAACAGTTATGTTTACAGCTCCTGAGGTATCAAGACATGCTGTAGAAGAAGTAATAGCCCGTTTGTAAAACCAGTGTTGTGTTGAAGCAGTTCCATGACTTAAGACCGGAGGTTGAAATGACTCTGAGTTCCCACCTGCAGCAGCGTATGAGATGTCATCTGTACTTACCAGCCAATTATACAGGTAGCTTCCGGAGCCGCCTGAAACAGGATTTCCCGCGCCTGTAACCAGCGATTGCGGTTGGTCCCCGTCACAAATAGCCTGGTCAGCTTCAATTACATTTGTTATAGAGGGTAAATAGTTTAATATTCCCAGGGTAATGGTATCGGGGCATCCAATTCCGGAGCTTACAATACGTCTGTAATCAACCCTTGTTATGGCTGCTGTCGTTAAAACCGGGGGAAGGTAAAAATACTGATTGTTGGTTCCCTGGGCATTCACCCAAAGATTACCGGTTGCGGTACTTTTTTCCTGCCACAAATATACATAACTTCCCGGGCCGTTGCCTCCTGTTGGCAGTTTTGGTGCGGAAAATACCGTATCCGGAATAAGTCCGGAACAAACCGAATCGTTATAAAAAATAGTATCGTGAATAATTTTAGGTTGAACAATGATAGTCACTTCCTTGCTGATGTCGGTAATTTGCACGGGCCCCGGAGAATCCTGAACAGTTCGCCTGTAATAAGTGGTATCTACCAGTGGAGCAACCGGTGCATAATCTTTTGTGTTTCCTCCAGGTTCGGGATTCCAGGCAAGTTTATCATTGCTGCTTTCCCACAGGTAAGTATATGGAGACACTCCTCCTTTGGGTTCAGTTCCAACAAGGATTGGGGACAAATCCCCTTCACAGATAGTATCTGTTTGAAGCAGGGTTACGGATGAAAATACAGTGTTAAAAAGAAAACCTGTGAGGGGTAATTTCAACCCTGGTTGAACAATCCCGTCAAAGCCATCCGAACCGGATTCAAAACCGCATCCTCCTGCAAGAGCGAAGCCCCCGGCTCCAAGTGTAACATCAGATCTGATTTTCGCATTTGCTCCGGCATACCAGATCAATCCACCACCTCCACCACCTCCGGCACCGGTACAATTGGATCCATTTGTTGACCCGCCCGAACCACCTTTGGCTTCCACATTTAATGAATCTGCATAGGAATTTACACTCAATAAAATTGAGCCACCGGCTCCACCACCACCTCCACTACCATTTACCGGGCCTGCAACAGAATTTCCATTAGCCCTAATATAATAATTATTCGCAACCAGGGTCCCTGTCATGATAATGACTATTCCTCCCCCTTCTCCACCGGCAGTGGCAGTTGTACCACCAAATTGAGTTCCTGAGCCGCCTCCACCTCCCATAAACACGAGATTTAAAGTTTCCCAGTTTATGCTGGATGGAATATCTTTACCTCCTATGCCGCCAATATCCTGTTGTGGAACACATGCATTGGATTCAGTACCTCCCAGGCCCCCGGCACCCATGTTGCCACCACCTCCTCCTCCGGCCATGTTGGCATTACCACCACCTCCTCCGTTATACAAAGCACCACGCCCCTGGTTGAATAATGTACCCAGTGGGACACCCGTGCCTGAGTTGGTTGCTATACCTTCTCCTTTATACCCTGCTGAATCTGTTCCCGCCGAAAAATAATAATTTTGATAAGCTGCATCCACCATTCCACAATCCCCATTACCTGAAACCGGAATACCTCCGGCAAATCCTTTACTACTTACGTCAATATCAGCATTAAGAGTAAGGGTCCCACCTACCATAAAAGCCAGCACACCTCCTGTGCCGGACGTGCTGTCCCAGGGTTGACAGGTAATATCCCCGGTCACAATGGCATTATTATAGCCGGGCACCCGGACTAATTGTACTGAGCCGGCCGGGTCATAAACATTACTCAGGTTGGTAACAAAAGTGATCTGGTTTCCGGTAACACTCAAAATAATGATAAATTCATACCTTCCGGCAGAATTAACATTCTGAAGAATTCCAAAACTTGAAGTATTGAAATTAATAATAT
>JANTFK010000279.1 GCA_024763595.1 Bacteroidales bacterium
TTTTAAGATCATTCTGAGTGAAGATACCGGATCCGGTTCCGGGATCACCCGGATAGGTCCTGATATTGCCGTCTGTCCCGATTGCCTGAAGGATATGAAAACGCAGAAACACAGGATGGACTACCCGTTCATCAACTGTACAAACTGCGGACCCAGGTTTTCCATCATCCGCGATCTGCCATACGACCGTCCCAAAACAACCATGGATGTTTTTAAGATGTGTTCCCTGTGCAAATCCGAATATGATAATCCAGCCGACCGCAGGTTCCATGCACAGCCTGTTGCCTGTCTTCATTGCGGGCCGCGATACCGGTTCGAATCGAAAAACAGAAGCACGGTGAACCCTGAAGAAGTACTGACTTTAACGGCTCAGTTCATTGATGAGGGAAAATGTGTGGCCATCAAAGGGATCGGGGGCTTCTTTATGGCATGTGATGCCGGGACGGGACCAGTTGTCATGAATCTGAGAAAGCTGAAATACCGGGAAGGGAAGCCCTTTGCCGTGATGTTCAGGGATGTGGAAGCAGTCCGGCATTTTTGTTTTCTCGGCAACAGTGAAAAAGATATTCTCACCTCCTGGCACAGGCCGATCGTTATCCTGAGATCCAGGAAACTGCTGCCGGAGGCTGTCAGTAACGGTCTTTCAACCGTAGGAGCCATGTTACCGTATATGCCCTTCCACTACCTCCTTTTTGAGAAACTGAAGACAACGGCCATTATTTTTACAAGCGGCAATTTCTCAGATGAACCCATTGTGATCTCCAATGAAGAAGCCGTTGATAAACTATCTATCATGTGCGATGCCGTGGTTACTTACAACCGCGAGATCTATAACCGGACAGATGATTCAGTCGTCCGGGTCATTTCCCGGAAACCACATATCTTCAGACGTTCCAGGGGATTTGCCCCCAATCCCGTCATGTTGACATCTGATGCGGATGGGATCCTGGCAGCGGGACCGGAACTGAAAAACACGTTTTGCCTGGGGAAGGGGAAGCAGGCCATTCTCAGTCAGCATATCGGTGATTTGACGGATTATGAGACCTGGTTATTTTATGAAAGGAATATCGCGCAGTTTCAGAAGATGTTCAGGGTGGAGCCGGAACTGATCGCATGCGATATGCATCCTGATTATCTCTCGTCGAAATATGCGGCAGAGGCGGGTTTACCGGTCGAACAGGTTCAGCATCATCATGCACATATAGCCTCCGCAATGGCTGAAAATCAACTGGATGAAAAAGTAATCGGAATAAGCTGGGACGGAACCGGTCTCGGTGATGACGGCAACATTTGGGGCTCCGAGTTTATGGTCTGTGATTTGAGAAGCTACCAACGGTACCTGCATTTTGATTATGTGGCTCTTCCGGGTGGCGATACAGCGATACGGGAACCATGGCGGATCGCATTTTCATACCTGTACAAATTCTTTGAAATGGATTTTCTGGATTTCGATCTGCCCTTTCTCAGGAACATAGACCGTGAACAAACGGAGAATTTATTCAAAGTAATTGAAAACCAGATCAATTGTCCGCTGTCCAGCGGAGCGGGCCGCCTGTTCGATGCAGTTTCTGTCCTCACCGGGTTGTGCAGCCGGCCATCCTTTGAAGCAGAAGCACCTATGCGCCTGGAAGATGCGGCCAGCAACAATGTGTCCGCTTCCTATCCGTATAACATGTCAGAGGTCATCGATTTCTCAGAAATGTTTCATAATATTGTTAGGGATTTGGAGCGAAAGACCGATCCCGGTGTCATTTCGGCCAGGTTTCATAATACGCTGTCTGAAATTATAGTTGACGGGGCGGAACGGATCAGCAGGGAAACCGGAATCAGGAAAGTGATCCTTTCCGGGGGTACATTTCAGAACAGGTACCTGTTGCAAAGGGCAGAAAACAAGCTGACAGGCAGGGGAATGGAGGTATTCCAAAATTGCTCGGTCCCGTGCAACGACGGGGGCATCTCCCTGGGACAACTGGCGGTGGCTGCAAAAAGAAGAAACTAGGATCATCAATACGATACATCATGTGTCTCAGTATCCCGGCAAAAGTCATATCCATTGATTCCGGAACTGCCAGAGTCTCGGTTGGAGGAGCCGAATATAATGCGGCACTCGACCTGGTCGATGATGTGAAGGAAGGTGATTACATTTTGCTTCATTCAGGATTCGCCATTCAGAAGATTGATGAGGAAGAGGCCATGGAAACCATGCGCCTGCTTAATGAAATAATTGAAAAGGAAAAGAATGGCCGGTGAAACACATCGATGAATACCGGGACAGGAAGCTGGTACGTATCCTTGTGGATGAGATCCGGAAGGCCAGCCGGAACCCGTTCCGTATCATGGAGGTCTGCGGGGGACATACTGTTGCCATCCGGAAATTCGGCATTCCTGCATTGCTCCCTCCCACCATACAATTGCTGAGCGGACCGGGCTGTCCTGTTTGTGTAACTGAAACATCATTTATTGACAAGGCAATTATTCTTGCCCGGCATCCCGGTACGCTGATCACCACTTACGGTGATCTGATGCGCGTGCCCGGTTCTTCATCCTCACTGGAGAAAGAGAAAGCAAACGGGGCTTCCATCCGGATGGTATATTCACCGCTTGATTCACTGGAATTTGCCAGACAGCACCCTGCCAGGACGGTCATCTTTTTAGGCATCGGTTTTGAGACCACCTCGCCCGCGAGTGCAGTTACCATCCTCAGGGCAAAAAGGGAAAAGCTGAACAATTTCCGCCTGCTCAGCGCGCATAAGATTATGCCTCCCGCCATGGAAATGCTTATCGACAAAACGGTGCAGATCGACGGTTACATCTGTCCGGGACATGTAAGCACGATCACGGGTTCCGGGATCTATTCCCCCATCGTGCAGAAGTATGGCCTCGGATGTGTCATCACCGGTTTTGAACCCACGGACCTGCTGCAGGGTATCCTGATGCTGGTCCGGCAATTCGAATCAAAGGATCCGAAGGTGGAGATACAGTATAAAAGAGCCGTCAGGCCGGAAGGGAACAAAAAAGCGCTGCACTATCTGGATATGGTCTTTGAGCTGCAAGATGAACGGTGGAGAGGATTGGGCCCTGTTCCCTTAAGCGGATTCCGGCTGAAAAAAGAGTATGAAGAATTTGAGGCGGAGGCCTTCTGCGATCTGACTGTGCCAGAAGCCAAAGACGGGAAAGCCTGTATTTGTGGTGAAATACTGAAAGGCTTAAAAATACCGCCGCAATGCAGGCTTTTTGGTAAAACATGCACACCGGAAAATCCGGTGGGGGCATGCATGGTCTCACCGGAAGGGGCATGCCAGGCCTATTTCAGCTACGGTGAATGAACGAATAAACAAGGTATGATTCAATCGAACAGGAAAATATTGCTGAGTCACGGAAGCGGTGGAACACAGAGCCGGCATCTGATCGGGGAGCTGTTTTACCGGGTATTTGACAACGAAATCCTTTCTATGGGAAGTGATTCCGCTTTGCTTGAAATATCTCCTGAAAACGTGGCCTTTACAACGGATTCATTTGTGGTTGACCCCCTGTTTTTTCCCGGAGGCGACATCGGGAAACTGGCTGTATGCGGGACGGTGAACGATCTGGCGGTTTCCGGTGCGGTACCGAAATACCTGAGTGCAGCCTTTATCATCGAAGAGGGCCTGGAGTTTGAAACCGTGGAAAAGGTTGCGCACAGCATGGCCGAAACCGCGAAACAGGCAGGCATTCAGATCGTTACCGGAGATACAAAAGTCGTGAACCGGGGCAAATGCGACAAGCTTTTTATTACCACAACCGGTATCGGCGAGCTTGATCCCCGGCACTGGCCTGTCAGCACGGGCCAGACAATTGAGCCCGGCGACAAAATTCTGGTCAACGGTTTTATTGCCGATCATGGATGCGCTGTGATGGCTGCCAGGAACGATTTGAAGGTAGAGGCAGACATTCAGTCGGATTGTGCGCCTTTACATACCCTGATACGGGAGATCCTGGATGCCGGCCTCAGGGTGAAGTTCATGCGTGATGCCACCCGGGGGGGACTGGCAACTGTCCTGGCTGAAATTGTCCGGGAAAGATCTTTTGGCATGGATATCATCGAAGATGAAATAATGGTCAGGGAACCTGTCCGCGGGATGTGTGAGTTTTTCGGCTTTGATCCGCTTTACGTTGCCAACGAGGGAAAAGTTGTCATAATTGTTCATCCGGATGATGCAAAGAAAGCCCTGTCGCTGATGAGGAAGAATGAATTTGGTGAGAATGCCCGGATCATGGGTGAGGTTGTACAGGACCATGATGGCAGGGTTGTCATGCAAACCCGGATCGGAGGCAAACGAATCATCGATATGATAGCCGGTGATCAGTTACCAAGAATTTGTTAAGTGCCATTGTATCGGATGCAGCACGGGTATGCCGTCGAATCGCTATTTTGTCACTTATCCCGAAGATTGCCTGTCCAAAGGACTGTTTTCCAGGTATACTCTGTTCTTTCTCAGTGCCTGGTTGTAAGCATTCATCAGGCTTTTCCTGGTGATCAGCCCGATTAAACGTTCCGTATTATCCCGACTCACCACCGGTAATCTTCCCACATTTTTATCAGCCATTTTGTGCAAGGCTGTTTTCAGACATTCGTCGGGAAAACAAAGCGTAATATTTTCAGTCATTACCTGTTCTACTGCAATCTCAGGTTCCCCTTTACCCAGCGCTTTGTTAATATCTTTCCGGGTAACGATTCCGGCCAACTTCCCATGGCTGTCAAGCACAGGAAACCCCCTGTGATTCGTGGATTTGATCTTCAGGCCCACTTCCTTCACCGTATCGGATTGTTGAACTGTAATCACATTGGAGATCATGGCTTTTGAAACAGTAATGGATTCCATGTAATCCACCGTCCTGTATTGATCGATATCAATACCTTTCCTGGATAATTTCAGTGTATAGATTGAATATTTTGTCATCCACCTGACCAGCAGAACGGAAATAACACAGGTGATCATTAAAGGTGCCAGAATTTTATAGTTTCCTGTCATTTCAAACAGTAGAAGGATGGCAGATATCGGAGCATGCGACGTACCGGCAAACACAGCTGCCATTCCCACAAGGGCAAATGCGCCGGGAGGTATAACAACAGCCGGAAAGATCAGGGGGACCACTTTCCCGAATGCTTCTCCCAGCAGGGCCCCGATAAACAGTGAGGGAGCAAAAATACCGCCCGATCCGCCCGATCCGAGTGTTACAGAAGTGGCAATGATCTTCAGAAAAATAAGTGCCGT
>JANTFK010000280.1 GCA_024763595.1 Bacteroidales bacterium
GTTCCGTATAAAAATCGGGGAACCTTTCGTTTTCCGTATAGCCACTGACCGGAAACTGATTGGAAAGGAACGGAGCCACCTGGTCGGCAAAGGGCTGCGATGCAATTTCGCGGATCTCTTCCTTTGTAAAACCAACCCTGGATAAACCCAGTGTCTGGCCAATGTTCACCTTCTTGTTGATTACGATGTATTCGGGATCCAGGAGGTCCCGGTTTTCGGATAACACAGCCTTGATATCCATATAGAACTGAATCCCGGAAAGCAGCAGCACAAAGCCGGCCAGTGTACCCAGAAACGCCCCCAGCAGGTGTGCCCTGCTGTGATCCTTCCACAATATGGCGTAGAGGTAATTCATAATTTAAGAACAGTTAGCTCATCTGAAAGGGATGTCTTCCGTAGAGCGGTCAGGATCAGACCCGCCCCCTGAGAGTCACATGCCTGTTGAATTACCCGGAACGCCCTGAGACTGTTCTCCTGGTCGATGTGGCTGAAGCATTCATCGGCCAGCAGGTATTCAAAGGGTTGACAGATTGCGCGAATAATGGCTACCCGCTGCTGCTGTCCAAATGATAAGATTCCTGCTTTCCTGTGAAGGAATGCTTCAATCCCCAGTTCCCCGGCCATCACTTCGATCTGCTGTTTTGACAAATGTCCCGTTATTCCATTCTTCAGTTGAATATTTTCCAGGGCGGTCAGGCCATCGAAAAGTTCCAGTCCCTGGAAAATATAAGAGAGTTTCTGCTTCCTGATGGCAGACCAGTTGATCCGGCTAAAACCGGAAATATCCCTGTCATCAATAAAAATGTTTCCCCGGTAATCATCCCGGAGACCATAGATCATGTATAGCAAGCTGGTTTTTCCCCGGCCGGAAGGGGCTTCAATGAGGTATTTTTTACCCTTTTCAAACCTGACAACATCCGTTTCCCATATTTCGGAACCGGCAGTGTCCTGTTCCTGCATGGGCAGGGGAATCATGCTTTCACACCGGATGGTCATTGATCTGGAGTCTCTATCAGTTTCAATATGGTATAGAGGCTGTTCTCCGAGGGTTGATTGGTCTTCAGGGTCACATGATTCCGGTAATGACTGGCCGATATACCCAGATAATCAAATGGATCTGTTATCCGTTCGATCCATTTGTTTTGCCCCGACTCCTGATCCAGCAGATTTTTGATCATAATGGGATAGCTGTCTTGGTCAAGGTTCAGCCAGATCCCCAGTGATCCGTCGGCGAAACTACTGAACCCGGATTCGCTCAGCGGTTTATGATAGTGTCCATCCTTCACATCATCCTTGTAGCCCCCGGTATTGGTGATCACCAGCATGTCATTGATGATACCACTGTAAATTTCAGTACCCTGGATGTTAACAATAAAAAAATCGATGTGATCGTCCACGGGCACCATACTCTGTACAGTTTCTTTGAGTTTTTCCAGCATCACCCTGCTGTTTACACCCAGACCGATAAATAATTCTACCGGGATCATGACCTCTTCGTCCACCGCGTTCACAGCAATGGTAAAATCACCGGTAAATACCTTTATCAAATCCTCTATTTCCATGCCGGCCAGCATCTCCACTTTGGTACCTATGGAGTCAAGTTTCGGAGGTGCATATTTTTTTGCAAGGCGCTTTGCCTTCTCCAGGTCCATGGAACCAGCTATGGCCAGCAGGAGATTCCCTCCCGGTGTCAGGTGCAACATCTCTTCATTCAGTGATGGATTCAGCACAAAGATTTCCTGCACGAGTTTTTCCACCTCCTCACTGAAATGGGTTTCCCCTGTAATATTCATCTCTCCACTGGAAAAATCCACAAAGACCTGCGCATAATTATTATAAAGCGTAAAGGGGATCTCCGGGACTTTATCCCCGGCTCTTTTTTTAATTAGATCCATCATTTTATCGGAAGAGGCCCATAGATTCAGGTCCTTCATTTTTTCCAGGAAATCCTTGAAATCCACCAGGCTGGTAATCGACTCTTCTTTGATGGGGTTAAACAATCTGTCCAGGCTGCCGGTAAAAAAATCAGGGGCAAATGTTTCACTGTCGGGTGAAAACAGCAGAATCATCCGGGATTCGTTCCATCCGACAATCCCCTGACTGTCCGCCTGATAAAAAGTATAATTATTCCTGCTTTCAGATCTCTGGCTGATATCTTCTTTGATCCGGTCCAGGGTGGAAATAAACTTATCTTCATTTTTCATTCCGCTGATTATCCCGATCATGGGCCCTGTTTCTTCCAGGGTCAGGAAAACATAGGCATATTCATCCATCATCAACCCTGTACTGAGCGGGTTCTCCAGGATAGCTTTCCATGCCTCATTTTTAATTTTTTCCTTAATCGTTTCAAGCGTATTGATCCGGCTTTTTGTATACAGTTGCATCGGGTGCAGTGAAACGACTGCGATGGCATCATCAGGGATGCTGTTGATAAATTCCGGTGTTTTATGCGAGCATGCCGAAAAGATCAGGCCGGCTGCAAAAGTCAGAACAATGGAAAGTCTCATCATGGCGTTTCTCATTGGTTGGTAAAAAGGGTTGGTATTCAGGAAATCAAGATACATAATAGTCCAGTAATAAAAAAAGATAATGGTTTTTCAGATACGGGGATGTAACTCATAAACGCAGGTAATATGAAGAAATTGCATCTTAGAAGAAGTACCGGATACCGATAGCTCCTGCCAGTTTGAAGTTGATTTTGGGCAGCAGGGCGAGCCCGGGTACAACTTCTGCAAATGCATCAACGGGTGCTCCATAAAAAAGGTAGGCCAGGCCAATGGGTACACGTGCCCCCATTCTCAGATCAGAGGCCAGTCCCAGGTATGCCCCCAGACCATAATAGAGCGGAAGTGTGCCTTTATTTACATTGATCAGTTCAAAATTGTGCTGCAGTAAATCTGCATGAACATGTATCCAGCCGGTTCCGGCGAAGGACCATGCTGCTGCTGCATCGAGGGCGCTATTCTCATTCGTCCACATTTTAACACTCAAACCGGTTGGCTCACCTAATATAATGCCAAGACCCAACCCGCCATCCTGGGAAAAGAGAGCGGTTGAGAACAGCACCACGGCAATTATCAGGATCACTTTTTGCATTGCATTTAAACAATAAGAGCGTTTGCTTTGTTAAATATTTTTTTACAAAGAAAAACATCTGAAAACTAACTGAAAACTATTGGTAATGAAAAAAGCTATTTTAATTGCTGCAATGATTGCTTCTACCCTGATGGTCGCGAATGCCCAGGAAATCGGGGTAAGGTTTGGTTCCTATTCGGGACATGGTGGAGTGGCACTGGACGGACTCTTTTCAACAGGCGAGTTCAGCAGGATCCATGCCGATCTCTCTTTCGGGAGCGGTGTGGGTATAGATCTTTTATGGGATTTCATTTATCGCCCGCTGGATGATGAAGCGTTCAACTGGTATGCAGGAGCCGGTCCATTCGCCTTTGTCCCGTTTGATGCTGCCCACGACTGGGGAATTGGTGCCATTGGTGAGGTTGGACTGGAGTACCGTTTCAAGAATGTTCCCATCTCTCTTAGTGGTGACTGGCGCCCTTATTTCAGGCTGTTAGAAAATACAGATATCAGTTTCGGAGGATTCGGTATTAATGTCCGCTATATTATAGGGGGCAGTTAAGGGCTTAAAATTGTTGTCACATAAGAGGCTGCCCCGATCAGGGCAGCCTTTATTAATATTACCCGTACGTCAGGAATACCCGTACGCCGGTAATAAGCATCCGTTACTTCAATGTACAGAACGTAACGGTTCCGGCTACCAGGTACGGTCCTTCAGGTAGTTGTCCAGCTCCTCCCTGGACATGGGAAGTTCGTCAGGATTGTTTTTTACCCAATCCAGGAAAGACTGTTTGATCTCATCGCTCCAAGCCCCATCAATTTGTCCAGGGGTATAGACCCCCTTCTTGAGCATTTCATGACCGAACAGATCCCGTAACATGATAAATTCGGCCCGCACTACAACCTCTTCGGCCAGGTGGGCCGGAATGAATAGGACCCCGGTCTTTTTGGCCAGGACCACATCCCCTGGAAATACAGTGGCCCTGCCGATCCGGATGGGCACATTTATTCCCATGAGCATACTCTCTGACAGAAAGCTTGGGTCGAATCCCCGGACAAAAGCGTTAAATCCTTCAATCCGTGAGAGCCCTTCCAGGTCGCGCGATCCGGCATCGAATACCACCCCGTTACCGGAATTGGCATAAATGGCATTGCCCAGGTTATCACCGATCAGGGTTCCGTCAATCACCTTGCCAAAGCCATCTGCCACATAAACATCTCCCTGTCTGAGTTCATCGATGGGCCAGGAATTCATGGCTCCCACGCGGCCGGATTGATGTCCTTTTTCAGTCAACCGATCCATCACCTCCGGTCGTTTAGGCATGTAGAGGGCAGTCATGGCCCTGCCCACAACCGGTTCATCATCATGAATGATCACCCAGTTGCTCTCAAACTGGTTGTGATAGCCATTGGCCCGGAGAATGCCCCAGGCTTCCTCTATGGATACTTTCTTCATTCTTTCCAGGATCTCGTCCGGTACCCTGGGCCTGCCGTCTTCAAAGCGTTCGCCATTCCATTCAGCGGTCAGGGAAATAAGCTCTTCGGGAGTATTATAAAATTGGGCACGGGAGCGGGTGGAGGCCATCAGTGTCAGTATGACGGCAAAAACGTATAGCTTTTTCATGGGTCAAGGTTATTTGATTATTAGTTATTGGTTTGTTTCTTCTGTAGGTTGGGATTCCCGGGGTTCGTTTTCAGATTTGCGGCGCCACCAGGTAGCCAGTGAACTGCCGGTGATATTCATCATGGGTCCAAAGACGGCAGGAGCCAGCCCGATGGTAGCGACCTTGCCCATTTGCAGGGCTATGCCGGAAGCCAGGCCCCCGTTCTGCATCCCCACTTCCAGCGCGATTGTGCGACATGATTTCTCATCCATGCGGGCTAGTTTGCATATCCAGTATCCAAGGAAGTATCCGGCAGAGTTATGCAGCAGGCAGGCCAGGATCAGCAGGAAGCCGATCTCCATCAGGCTCTCCCTTCCCGCGGCTGTGATCACGGTAATAATGATCCCGATCCCTGCCATGGAAAAGAATGCCATTACCTTGTCAAGTACCGATTTATTTCCTCCGGCCAACCTGTTAAACAGGAACGAGGCCACTACCGGGAGTAACAGGAACCATATGACGTCTTTCCCAAACTGGCCCAGTGTTGCACCGGTTGTCAGTTCAGCTGTCAGG
>JANTFK010000281.1 GCA_024763595.1 Bacteroidales bacterium
CAGGTCTGTTTTTGGTTAAATCCCCAGTTCTTTCAGCAATACCTTTTTAGGTTTTGCACCCATGATCCGCTTTTGTTCTTTCCCATCCCTGAAAATAACCATGGTGGGAATATTCCGGATATTGTATTTTTGCGCCAGTACCTGGTTCTGTTCCACATTTACCTTGGCAATGGTGATCCTGTCACTCTCCTCTTCTGCAATTTCATTCAATACGGGAGCGATTATTTTACACGGTGCACACCAGGGGGCCCAGAAATCTACCAGCACCGTGCCGTTCCTGATCACACTTTTGAAGTTCTTATTGTTCAGTATCCGGATCTTCTTACTGGGCGGTACATCCTTGATCTTTTTCATTTTATTGTAGCTATACACCATGTAAGCCACCAGGGCCACCGCCAATCCTCCAACAATATACCATGTCATGTTTTTCCGGTTTTTACAACCTGACCTGTTTACACAACCATCTGTTACGGAAAACTTGTGAACGGTCAGGTTAAAGTTTATAAATATATAGAACAGACAAACCCAATTTATATTGCCTGTGCTGCGCCCGGTAACCTATGTCAGTGCTACACAGAGCGCAGCAAAATCTCCGATCTCTTCACCCAGTGCAGCGGGCCTGATCTCGCATACTTTCCGGGCCCCCGGAATGGCCTCTTTTCCGAGTTCCTGTTCGATATAGGGTTTTAGAAGCGCTTCGTTCCGGGTATAGATGCTTCCGATCACGATGCATTCGGGATTCAGTATATCAATCAGGATGGCCAGGCCTTTTCCCAGGTATGAGGCGGAGATCCCAACAATTTCAAGGGCCACCGGATCACCAGAAAGTGCAGCTTCAAATAGGGTTTTGGCCGTAATCTCCCCGGCCTGCTTTTCGGTGGGACAAAATGCGACCGGTTCGCCACGCTGCAGCTTCTTTTTAATGATGGTCCCGGCCAGCCGGGCAATGCCTCCTCCGCTGCAAAATCCTTCAAATGAACCAGCTTTTCCGAATCCCACGGGTCCATCTTCGGCCAGTCTGATATGTCCCACCTCACCGGCCAGATCATTGGTCCCGGAGTAAAGTTGCCCGTTGAGGATCAGCCCGGCTCCCATGCCTGTTCCAAATGTCAGGAATAGCATGTTCCGGGTACCTGCCCCGGCTCCCATTTTCCACTCAGCCAGGGCGCAGGCATTGGCATCATTTTGCACTTTCACCTCCACATTAAACTCCTTCCGGAAAATATCCACAATGGGCACCCTGTCCCATCCCGGCAGGTTGGGGGGGGAGAGGATGAGCCCCCTTTCTGAATCCAGCGGGCCCCCACAGCTGATACCGATCCCGGCCAGCCTGTTCGATTCATATTTTTGTAAAAGTTTACGGCTCTTTCCGGTGAATTCGCCAAGGATGGCTTTGTATCCCCGTGCCGTCCGGGTAGGGAATGTGATCTTCTCATGGATATGATAATCCTCATCTCCCAGTACAATGCTGCATTTTGTCCCCCCGATATCAAAACCAAGGTATAAATGTTCGCTATGAGATCTTTTTGTTGTCAAATATCAGGTTGCTTTTAATCAGGGCCCTCATGAAGGATCTGGTATCTGATTATTCTTTTTGCCAGGCATAAAAATACATTATTAATCTTATATTCGCTTTAACCATGAAAACATATATCAGGTCATCGTTAAGTACCCTTGCAGCATGTGTGCTTGGTTTTTTAATATCATGTCAGGCAGGACCGGAAAAAACTACGGACCGGCATCATCTCCGGCTCGAATCCACCGAACTGGCAGCATACTTTCAGTCAGACGGAACGCTTGAGAAAATCCTTGACAAAACGACCGGGCAATACTTATTGATGGAGTCGCCGGAAGAATTTCGCATAGTAAGCGATAAGGTTTCAATTGGACCGGATGATTGTCGCCGGTCCGATATTCATCAGCAGGATGGTCGTCTGGAGATTACCTGCCGGTATTCCTCTTTTGATATCCGAGTTATCTATACACTTGGTAAGGAAGACCATTTTCTTGAGAAAAAACTTGTTATCCATCATCTGGGCAGGGAGTCATTTGATATATCACATATTTCCATGGGGCGCTGGAAGCAGGAGGAGAACAGTGGACAACTGGTACCCTTTCAGCACGGACAATGCCTGACCTATTTTCTCCGGCGCCCGGAAGCGGGTTTTTTCTTTGGTGTGGAGACACCATTCCAGGATGCTCCCCAACTGGACAGTGCCGTTGTGTCTCTCAGTTATCCGGTCAGCATCATTTTCCCTGCTGGCTCAACATACGAGGCTGAAACTGCCTACTGGGGAGTATATCGTCCCACCGGCCAGTACGCTCCATCTGTACCCACATTACTCAAAGAGTCGGTATTGTCACACATTCAGCCTGACCGGGGGGAATCAGATGCAATGCTGCGCATGGTACGTCGTCTGGCATCGCCACGTGGTGGCATCACAGTGTGTTACAATGGTTATCAGGGTGGCCTTTATTACGGTGACTACAGCGCTCCTGATGGAATGATGCAGGCCGAACAGGATATAAAGACGATTCGTCTTGCAAAAAAAATGCTCGGTCCATGCTACATACAACCGGCCGGTCCATTTTTTGGCGCATATCTTGGAGCCACGACTCTCACTCCGGAAGATGAAAATTTACCCATCCCTGCGGCCAGGACCAGTGTGGTGAACTGGATCAATACCCATGGCCTGCAAACCATGAACTGGGCCTGTTTAAAAGCGGTCCATGGCTGGCACCATCCCAGACTCGGTCCCTACTGCCGGCAATATCCGCAATGGCAGGCTGATAGTCTGGCGAACTGTATGGCTAATCCTGAGTTCGTTGAATTGCTCACCAGGATTATTGTTAATGATTGCAAAGCAGGAGGCTTTACAGGTTTACTATCGGATGAACCATTGCCAGGCCCACGCTATTACCAGGCCTGCGAAAAAGCAGGACACGCTCATCTTCCCGGAAACGTTTCATATGCCTATTTTTATCAGCGCCGAAAGATGTTTCGCACATTGAGGGAGGAATTTGGTCCTGATTTCGAGCTTCAGGGGCAGCGCCCCCACCAGGATGCAGGTATCTGGGACGGGATCTATCTCAATTCGTTATTTACATTTCTTGAATACGCCGGAGTGAAAGGCGAAACCCTGCGACTCTATTCCCGTATGCGCCGCAGTTATAGTTTTGTGCCCTCGTACATGGACCAGATATTGATCCAGCCGGGGTTGGAAGCAGTGGACATCACGATGTTGAGTGCATTGGCGGTTTCCAGCAATTACCTCTTTATTGCTCCCAGCAGGCCGCAGGACCTGAAAGCTCACAGAAATGCATTAATGAACGACAACAAGCTGATAAGTCAGGCTTTTCAGGCCTTTCCTGAATCCGAAAGGCAGCGGGTACGTTACTGGATGGACTGGGCCCGTGATCACAGCGAATTTATGGACCATGTGATTGACTTACCGGACTGGCCAGGAAAAGGTAAACCTGACGGTTATCTGCGATTGCTTGACGGACGCGGATTTGCCTTTCTGTTCAATTCCACCGATTCGGCTCAATATATCGCGATCCCGTTAAATGAAACAGTGGGACTGGACAAAGCCTCGTACTACCGCATTGACCCTGTTCACGCACCGGGTGCCGGGAGCGTGACAGGCCGGGGTGAGGCAAAGCTATTACTGCCACCGCATGCTGCATGGTTAATGGAGATCGGATCCTTGTAGTTGGCTCTTATCTTTTTTTGCTTATCATCCGGCTATCTGGCCCTGCCTGACCGGTTTCCTGAATATATCTTTACCCCTGAAGAACCAATCTGTGGTAAAATCTGAGCTTCCGGAAGGGGGGATGAGCCGGGAGCGATAGGGTTCCGCCACCTGGGGTTTGGAAATGACCAGGTTCAGTGGGATCGCTGAGTTCTCATTGACCACCGCAAGTTCATCATTTCCGGGATGAATATTGCTCCAGCAGTGGTCGCAGGGTTGAAAGTCAGCTCTGGCCACATAGAGTTTCTCACCCTGGTGCAGGACCACCGGTGTGAGGCCCCTGGTCTCTCCCTCCATGAGATCCGGAATAGCAAACTCCCCCGCCAGGGCTTCACCCCTTTCCCTCGCTTTGCGAAGGTATTTCCTTTCTTTGTTGACAGGGTGCCCGAATGCCTCGGGATCGATAAATGTACAGACCTGGCTCTTCCTGTGATCGCTCAGCATGGTGAAATCTTCAAATTTTGCAGGGATCATATCGATATAACCCCGCTCTTGCCACAGGCTCTCAAAACTGCGGTCCGGATCCTGGATCATGGTATAGGTCCACTGGCTGTTCCAGGAGTTGTTAGGGGGGGCAAAACCGTTAACCACCCTGCCGGCATCAATGGTTCCTGAGGGTACCTGGTCTCCGCCCGGCCAGACCTGCGGATCGAATACAAACACATTATTGTGGGCATGGCGGGGCAGAAAAGGACTCACCAGCCCTTTGTTGCACACCGCATCGTTGATCCCGATGTAGATGGCAAGGATGGTTTCGGGAACCTTCGGCAACAGGTGGGCCAGTTCAAGGTCTCCCATATCTTCAGACGTTGCCATGTATTGCGGATGGTTCTGAAAGAGCCGGTAAGCTTTTTCCAGGAATTCAAAATACTCCTTTTGAGACAGCGTGCTTTCTGCCGGAGGTACCAGCAATTGCTGCAGTGTTTCTTTATTCATGATTGTCGATATTTAATGAATTGCGCTAACTGTTATTCAATGCCCATCTGTTTCTGGATATCTTCCAGCGACACCCCTTTGGTCTCCCGCATGACAAGTATCACCCAGATCAGCTGTGCCACCATACAGACGGCATAAAATGCAAAAGTATATCCGCCTGAGGCCTCTGCAATCAGCGGAAAGGTCCATGAGATCAGGGCCGCTGCTACCCAGTGGGTGATGGAACCCAGTGATTGGCCCCGAGCCCTGACACGGTTGGGAAAGATCTCGCTCAGGTAGACCCAGATCACCGATCCCTGCCCAAATGAATGAGATGCAACGAAAAGGAACACACTGAACAGCACTACCCGGCTGCCTGCCTGGCTGAAATCCGTTCCATATTTGAAAAATGCCCAGGCAATGGTGGCCAGGCTTATAATATATCCGACGGAACCCAAAATCATGATCTTTTTACGGCCCATTTTGTCTATGACGGCCATGGCTGCTATGGTAAAAATGAAAATGATTCCGCCGGTTCCCATAGAATTCAGC
>JANTFK010000282.1 GCA_024763595.1 Bacteroidales bacterium
AATCGGCGTGATTCATAAAAACATGCCCCTTGATGAACAGGCCCGGCAGGTCAGGCGCGTAAAGCGGGCCGAAAGTGTCATGATCCATGAACCCATCACCATCCGGAAGGAAGGAACCGTTAATGACGCGCTGAACCTGATGAAGGAGTACAAGATCGGCGGTATTCCGGTGGTAGATGAGGAGAATACCCTGATTGGTATAGTAACCAACAGGGATCTGAGATTCCAGCAGGACCTGGACCGGGCCATCGAGGAGGTAATGACCAGCGAAAACATCATCACCACCACCCGGAACACGGACCTGGCTGAAGCTGCACAGATCCTGCAGGCCCATAAGATCGAAAAATTGCCTGTTGTTGAGAGCGGCCAGAAACTGATCGGGCTTATTACCTATAAAGATATTACCAAATCAAAGGACCGGCCCAATTCCTGCAAAGACAGTAAAGGCAGGTTACGGGTTGCAGCAGCTGTTGGTGTAACGGCGGATATCCTTGAGCGGGTCACTGCACTGGAAGATGCCGGTGTGGATGCAGTGGTAATCGATACTGCACACGGACATTCCAGGGCAGTGGTGGAAAGTCTGAAAAAAGTAAAGCAGGCTTTCCCGGACCTTGACGTGGTGGTGGGAAATGTGGGCACTGCAGCAGCTGCCAGAGCACTGGTTAAGGCCGGAGCAGATGCAGTCAAAGTAGGAGTCGGTCCCGGGTCTATCTGTACCACCCGCGTAATTGCCGGCGTTGGGATACCCCAGCTTACAGCAATCTATGATGTGGCCAGTGCCATAGAAGGATCGGGAGTGCCTGTTATCGCCGATGGGGGTATACGCTACTCAGGGGACATTGTAAAAGCCCTGGCTGCGGGTGCCAGCTCCATCATGGCTGGTTCGCTGCTGGCAGGCGTGGAAGAATCACCCGGTGAGACCATTATCTACAATGGCAGGAAATATAAATCATACCGTGGTATGGGCTCCCTGGAAGCCATGCAACACGGTTCCAAAGATCGATACTTTCAGGATGTGGAAGATGATATCAGGAAACTGGTACCGGAAGGAATTGCTGCACGGGTACCTTTTAAAGGGAAACTCTCAGAGGTGATCTACCAGATGGTGGGCGGACTCCGCGCCGGTATGGGTTATTGCGGGGCCGGTGACATCCCTGCGCTGCAGCAGGCCAAATTCGTAAGGATTACAAATGCCGGGGTACAGGAAAGCCATCCGCACGATGTAACCATCACGCGGGAAGCCCCGAATTACAGCAGATAATATATCACATTGTAAGCCGTTTTACATAAAACTAATGCGTAAATAATGAAAAAGTATATACTCTCAATGGTCCTGATTACAACAGTTGTTGCAGGACTAACCGCTCAGGAATCTCCTGTTTTGCTTACCATTGGAGATGAGAAAGTCTCACTGCAGGATTTTGAAAGGATCTATAAGAAAAACAATAACGAAACTTCTCTCAACCGGCAGACCCCGGAGGAATACCTTGAACTGTTCATCAACTTTAAGCTCAAGGTGATGGAGGCCAAAGAACTGGGCATGGATACCACTGCCAAGTTCGTTGATGAACTGGAGGGATACAGAAAACAACTGGCCAAACCTTACATGACTGATGAAGAGTCAAAGGAAGAAATGATGAAGGAAGCCTATGAAAGGGCCAGGTATGATGTCAATGCAAGTCACATTCTGATCAAGCTGCCTTCCAATGCACCTCCGGAGGATACGCTGGCAGCGCTGGAAAAGATTACTGCAATAAGAGAACGGATCCTGAATGGTGAAGATTTTTCAACGGTGGCCCGGGCCACATCAGATGATGCATCCGTTGCCCGCAACGGAGGTAATCTGGGTTATTTCACCGTGTTTTCCATGATCTATTCTTTTGAAACCATGGCCTACAATACACCTGTCGGGGAGATAAGCATGCCTTTCAGATCCAGTTACGGTTACCATATCCTTAAGGTGAATGACAAAAGGCCGGCCCGGGGACAGGTCAAAGTGGCCCATATATATATCAGGACCAACGAAGGAATGAATGAGGAAGATAAGAAAGCAGCTTATGAAACAGCCAGGATGGTTTACGACAGTCTCCAATCGGGGGCTGAATTCGGGACCATGGCCAGGAGATATTCAGAAGATCCAAGTTCAGCCCGCACCGGAGGCGAGATACCCTGGTTTGGAATAGGACGCATGTTCAAGGAATTCGAAGATGCATGTTTCTCCATCGATGAGAAGGGAACCTACACCCAACCCATTAAATCGGACATAGGATGGCACATCATTAAATTGATTGATAAAAAAGGGATCGGCACCTATGAAGAGATGAAACCCCAGTTACAGGAGAAGATCAGCAGGGGCAGGAGGGGCCAGGAGATCTCCGATCGCTATATCGCCAAACTGAAACTGGAAAACGGGGTTGAAGAACACCCGGAGGAACTGGCTCCGGTGTATGCAGCTGCAGATTCAACCCTGGTGATGGCCTTCTGGAAGAGCGGTGATCTGAAAGATCTGAAAACAACCCTGGTAAAAATCGGAAATAAGCAGGTGACCACCGGGGAATTTGCAGCTTACATGGAAGATAAGCAAAAAGGCGGAAAATCCAAGGATCCCCATGGCTATGTGGATCTGCTGTATAAAGATTTTATCAATGACCTGGTCCTGCGTGATGAAGAGTCCAGATTACCGGAAAAGTATCCTGAGTACAGGTATATTTATGAAGAATATCACGACGGGATCCTGCTGTTTGACATCATGGACCAGCGTGTCTGGTCCAAAGCTGTATCAGATACACTGGGACTGGAAGCTTTTCACCGGGATCATGAAAAGGATTACATATGGGGAGAACGCACTGAAGCGTTTGTAGTAAGCTGTGACTCAGGGGCAGATCTGAATGGAATCAGAAAAGTCTATAAAAAGATCCTGAAAGGAAAACTGGACCAGGAGGATCTGAACAGGAGCTATTGTGCCGTTGATACAGTTCCGTGTATAACCCTAACCCGGGTATTGGTTGAAAAGGGAGAAAATGATATGGTTGATGCAATGAATGGAAAACCCGGCCTCGGCCCTGTGAACGAACAGGATGGAACGCGCAGTTTTGTGATCCTGAAAAAGATTCGGCCACCGGAACCAAAAAAACTGGACGAAGCACGCGGCCAGATAACCTCTGACTACCAGAACTACCTTGAAAAAGAATGGATCAAAGAATTAAGGGAAAAATATCCGGTTGAAGTGGACAGGAGCCTGCTCTCCAGGATCAAATCGTAACAATGCTCAGATCACTGCCATTCATAGGGGCCGTATTGTTCCTGGTTCACGGATGTTCCCTGCTGGATCAAAACAACCATGAAGAGCCGGTGGCAAGGGTTTTTGACCACTACCTCTACCCTTCCGATCTAAGAAATGCCATCCCGGCCGGAACAACCAGCAGGGACAGCACTTTGCTGGCCAAACGATACGTCGAAACCTGGGTTCGGGATCAACTGATGGTGCGCCGGGCAGAAGAGGCTCTCACAGAAGAACAAAAGGATTTCAAGACGCAAATCGCAGAATATCACCGTGACCTGCTGATTTTTACATTCAGGCAAAAGCTTCTGCAACAAAAGCTGGATACAGTTGTCCCGGAGTCAGAGATTCGTGCCTATTACGATGAGAACCAGAACAACTTCCTGTTGGACCAGGATGTGATCAGGGGTACTTATATTAAGGTACCGCTCTCAGCGCCACGTATGAATGAATTACGTCGCTGGTCCTGGAACAACACCGAAGAGGATCTGGACCGAATGGAGAAGTATTGTTTGAACTATGCGGAAAAATACAGTAATTTCAACGACTCATGGGTCTATTTCTCATCCATCAGGGAGCAGCTTCCCATGAACATTTCACAACCATCCAGGTACCTCAGATATAACAAGAATATTGAAGCTACCGACTCCCGTTACCGGTACTTCCTTCATGTGACCGGACATCTTTCAGCAGGGGATGTGGCTCCACTGGAGATGATCTCGGATGATATTACCAGTATTGTTTTAAACAAACGTAAAATTGAGTTTATCCAGGAACTGGAGCAGCGGGTTTATAATGATGGCGTTAACAGAAATCAGTTTGAAATTTATCGTTAGAACATATGCAGAAGAGATTGACATATTTGGTGTTCGGTATTATACTGTCGCTGCAGGCACTGTCCCAGCCTGTTATTATTGACAGGGTAATAGCTGTGGTTGGTGATTTTAATATTTTGCAGTCCGGCATTGAACAACAATACCTGCAGATGAAGATGTCGGGTATGTATATGGCTCCCGATGCAAGGTGCCAGATCTTTAACCAGGCACTGGAGCAAAAGCTCCTGATGACCCAGGCCAAAATCGACAGTGTAGAGGTGGGACCGGATATGGTCGAAAGGCAAATAGCATCCAGGCTGGATTACTTTATTGCACAATTCGGAAGCGAAAAGGAGATGGAATCCTATTTCAATAAATCGATCTATGATATTAAGGATGATCTGCGTGAAGCCATCTCGGAACAGATGGTCACCGAACAGGTCAGGCAATCGATCATTGAAGATGTTTCCACCACGCCCTCTGATGTGAAAAGCTTTTACCGTTCCCTGAAACAAGATAGCATTCCCTATATAGACACACAGGTGGAACTGGAACAGATCATTGCTTACCCGGCATACAGTGAAGAAGCTGTATATCAGGTGAAAGAACGGTTACTGGAGTTGAGAAAGCGGGTACAGGAAGGAGAGGATTTCGGTACGCTTGCCATCCTCTATTCCGAGGGCCCCAGTGCCTCCCGCAGAGGAGAACTGGGATTTATGTTACGGACCGAACTGGATAAGGCTTATGCTGATGCAGCCTGGTCCCTGAAGCCGGGACAGGTATCCAAAATCGTAGAAAGCTCATTCGGATATCATATTATTCAAATGGTGGAACGCCGTGGCGACCGTGCCAATACCAGGCATATCCTGATGAACCCGAAAGCCGATGCCAATGCCAAACAGAAAGCCATATATAAACTGGACAGCCTGAAAAGGGTGATCGAAGCAGATTCCATTACATTTGAGTTGGCCGCCAAAATCTATTCTGAAGATAAATATACAAGCGTCAATGGAGGCCTGGTGGTGAATCCGCAGACCATGGCAGCAACTTTTGAGCTGGATCAGCTGGACACCAAAGATTATTACATGATCAGAAATATGGAGGTAGGAGAAG
>JANTFK010000283.1 GCA_024763595.1 Bacteroidales bacterium
CATCTGAATTTCGTTTCTGATTGATACGAAAAATAAAATAAACCGGTTTTCAACTTAAAACCACAAAAAACCAACCAAATGACAAAAAATTTTACCTTAAAATCAAGTCTAATTCCGGGAATGGTGATTATTGCATCTTTATTAATGCCTTTTAACCTTTTTTCCCAGGGAAAGGACAGTATTCCTGATCAAAGCAAAGGAACAACTTACACCGCCAGTAACAAAGGTAGTGATTACTACATTTACGCTACATGGTCCGGATTATATAACGCCTGTGCCATTCCAACTTCTACTACTATGTATATAGATTATTACGATCATGATAACTTTACGGGCAAACAGTATGTGATAAATAATGTTGGTACATATAACGGTACAGCTTATAAAAATAACATAGGCCCTTCAGCTACAGACCATTTTTATTTTCATCCGAATTATATAGGTTGGTTTTGTAATTATTGGGATCCCAAATCATCCAGAAGTGCCACAACAGCCAGGATCAAACCACCGGGGAATATAGCAGCAACGTATGACGATTATGATTCGAAGATCGTGATTACCTGGTCAGGCAGCCCTACAGATGTGCCAACTTCGAGATATGACTACCGGATTTACCGGGATAACAACCTGGTTGCTACCGTTAACCACTCGGCCAGATCATGGACCGATATAGATATAGTACCGGGTGTTGGGTATGTTTATACTGTGGTTACTCATAGTGCCCATTATGGCCATAAAGAGTCGGTGAGAACCAATGTCACTGGAAGAGCTTTTAACCTGAATGTCCGGACTGAATCACTGCCCTCGGGCGTAAAAATTCTCTGGGACCTGCCCTCCAAATTCACACCTGCAAATTATACAATTGAACGGATGGAGGAGAACGGTACACCTGAATTCCTGAAAACAATTGATAGTCCGACTTCCAATGCATGGTCCGATCTCGACCAGGGTGGCGTGCCATTACCGGGCTATACCTACACCTACATTGTGAAACCCTGGACAGGTAGTACATTTTATCGACCCGATTCTGCTCAGGGCAACCGTATTCCGAACGGGGAATTCTCTGGCAAAGTCACTGCTCCCACTGGGGGACCTGTTTCCGGGGTTGTGGTCTGTGCAGAACGTCTCACGGATATTCCCCAGGGAGCTGTAACTACCTATTGTGATACGACTGACGGACAGGGAAAGTATTACATTCAGAATATATATTATTACGATTCGGCAAGGTTTAAAATCACACCTTATAAACCGGGGCATGGCTTTAACCCCCTGGCTGATACTTCGCTGATCAAACTGGCCAGTCCTTCAAGGAGTAATATCAATTTTACCGATACCTCTTCCTTTACCATAACAGGTCGGGTTTATCAGGCATTTAATGGCGATACATGCAATGTGAAAGATGTTGAGATCCTTATTGATGATATGCAAAGAGGATATCAAACAGGTGAAGACGGTATGTATAACCTTACGGTGGAACAAACCGGCACCTATACATTTAAACCTCAGCTATACGACCATTCTTTTTCACCTGCCGACAGAACCTACGATATTGGTGATGATAAGACAGGTGTTAATTTTGAAGACACAACCCGGTATACCCTTTCGGGAAAAGTTTCCGGGCCCTGTAATATATATATTGGTACAGCCGACCTCAGGATTTACAGCAAAGGGGGAGCCTGTTTCGACACAACCATTACCAGTGATCATCTGGGTTCTTATAGTTTGGACCTACCCGCCCGGGCCTGGTTTGTTGAGGTGAAAGCTTTCTATCCGGATGATCCACAGGTTGTCACCGCCACAGAAGTGCAGGACTATTTCAATACGGCGAAAGAAGTTGATCTCACGCAGGGGAATGCTGCGTTGAATTTTATCTATCGTAAGGCCCCTGAAGTACAGATAGGCGGATTCAGTACACTTGGATGCGGTACCACCTATGCGGATATACCCATTTTGCAACAAGGTAAAAGCTATGACATACAGATAGATGTGGTGGAGAACTTCAACGGTGCTACATGCAATACAGATACCGGCTATGTGGTGGTTGTCTGGCATTCGGGAGGCAGTACTGATGTTGTTGATACTCTTCAACTGGACGGGGGTAAAGCAACCTATGTATTGACACCGGCCATGCCAAATATAGTTTCACCGTATCTCAATTTATTGGAGGTAACCGCTTACGTGGGTGATGAAACCGATTATGACAGTCGGCAGATTCTGGTCACCGGAAACCGGCCGAGAACCGCCACTTTTGTAAGTGTTTCTCCCGAGATCCCCTTTATGATTCTTCGGGATCCTCCCGGAGATGGCAGCTTTAGCTACTTATCAAAAGGAACTACAATGGAGTCCTCTCTCCGTATTTCAGCCCAACAGAGTGGAAGTATCAATCTCTGGGCTCAGGTAAAATTGGGTGCAGAATTTGAAGCAGGACAGTTTGTGTTTGTTAAATCAAAGGTTTGGGGTCAGGTGAAAAATTCCCTGGAAATTGGAGCATCTCTGAACCAGGAGGCTGAATTAGGTCTTAGTATTACCAATGGAGAAGAATTCTCCACCTCTGGAAATGATAATATTACAGGGGAAACGGGTGATGTATTCGCTGGCGCCTCCCTAAATATGGTTTATGCCCTTACTGATGTCATTCAATATAATGAGAGCAATTGCACGGTTGATAAATCTGTAGATATGATCATGGCCCCCAAAGGATTCAAGACCACTTTTATTTATACTGAAAGTCACATCAGGAATGTACTCATTCCACAACTGGAGCATATCAGAGATCTTTATGCCGGAGTGAATGCCGACTCAACTGCCATTTATCAAAACCAGATTAAAACCTGGCAGGAAATTCTTACCCTGAATACCGATTTGAAGAAAAAGGCAGAGTTTAGCAAGAATATATCCTTTAGTAGCGGTACTCCCTACAACTCTTTTGAGGAAGTTACCACCAGCGCTTTTGGAACCCTGGGTTTCAGTATGTATATTGAACAAACCATTGCTGCCGAGTTGGGATTTGAATTTGGTGGCTCCGGGATAAGCGGGGGGGTGGATGTAAAATTCCGCTTGGAAATGGGCACCTCTACAACCCTTGGATCAATTAGTACCACAACTTCCGGGTATACCCTGGAGGACGATGATGGCGGGGATTTCTTCAGCGTGGACGTTTTGAAAGATCATACCTATGGTACTCCGGTATTTAAGTTGGTTAGTGGAAGAAGCAGCTGTCCATGGGAACCGGGTACACAACCCCGCGATGGCGTTCAGCTTATTTCTGATACTTATAATCAATTTGTGAACAATCCGGACGATCCGGCAGTTTATAAGCTAAGCCTGGGTAATACCAGCCAAAGTGATGAAGAGCGAACCTATGATCTGGTATTCCTGCAGGAGAGTAACCCCGATGGGGCGGTGCTTACCCTGGGAGGCAGTCAGGTGCAGGGAGGTATTCCCACACCCTATACCATCCCGGCAGGAGGCTCGGTAGATGCTACAGTCACCGTGGAAAAGGGACCTTCGGCATATGATTATAATAACCTGAAATTTGTTCTCTCCTCTCAGTGTGACGGATCCATTTCGGATGAAGTGGCCCTGAACGCACATTTCAAATCAAACTGTAGCGACATTGCACTGGGTAAGCCACTGGATAACTGGGTAATAAACAGCAAAAGTAACCATATACTGAAAGCACAATTGTTGGATTATGATGTAAACAATCTTGAAACGGTAGAAATACAATTTTCTGTTAAGGATATGAATAACTGGACAGCCCTGGCCATATATGATAAAAGCCAGCTCGATCCTGATTTTACCGCTGTAGATCTGTCTTTTGAACAGATCCCGGATGGTCTTTATGATATAAGAGCAAAACTGACCTGCAGCGGTGTGGTAAAATACTCCGATGTAAGAAGTGGAATTGTGGATCGTACGGCCCCGCTTGTATTTGGACAACCTTCGCCGACGGACGGAGTGCTCGATGCAGGGGACCTTATTTCTGTATCCTTTAATGAGGTCATAAATTGTGTGAACATCTCAACGGCCAATGTGGTTTTGACAGATGTAAGTAAAAACCAGGTATTAAGTACGCAGGTAGGTTGTTCGGGAGATAAGATCATCATCCTGCCCGATACTGCCGGTCTGACCTTCCAGGATGATACCTTCAAGGTGGTGGTTACAGGTATTGAAGATGTTTTTGGTAACCTCGCAGACACTATCTCCTGGGCATTCACAGTTCCCGGGCCCGAAAATTTTGGTACAAACGATGATGACGATACCGACGGAGACGGTATCCTTAACAGCCTGGATAATTGTCCGATTGCCTACAACCCGGATCAGGCCGACCTCGACAGTAACGGAGTAGGAGACCTGTGCGATCCGGATATTGACGGCGATGGACTGGTGAATGATCTGGACAATTGTCCGTTTGTAAGCAATGCCGGCCAGGCTGATACCGACACCAATGGTATAGGAGATGTCTGTGATCCGGATATTGACGGAGATGGCATTATGAATGACCTGGATAATTGTCCGTTTGTTGCCAACCTCGATCAGGCCGATGCCGATTCAAACGGTGTGGGCAATGTGTGTGAATCAACCGGGATAAAACCCCTTGATGATAGAGGAATTAAGCTGTTCGATTGCTATCCGAATCCATTCAGCGATTATACAACGATAAAGTATTCGGTAACGGAACCCTGTTGGACCGTTGTTAAGGTGTATAATCTTTTGGGCAAGGAAATCGATGTTCTGTCAGATCAGAAGGTTATTTCCGGAACCCATGAACTCACCTGGAATTCACGGGACTTTGAAAAGGGTGTTTATTTCTTCTCCCTGCAGGTGAAGAGATCTGATGGCACCTGGTATAAGAAGATGAAGAAGATGATCCTGTCACGGTAAACCTCCGATGGACCTATTTAAAAGAGGCCTTCAGAAAATTCCGGAGGTCTCTTTTGTTTAAGAAGTTAAGAGTCTGAAGTCAAAGAGGTCGAAAAGGTCGAAGAGGTCGAAGAGGTCGAAAAGGTCGAAGAGGTCGAAAAGGTCAGAGACAACCAATGACAGCGCAGCGAATGACAACAAAATGACAGCGCAGCGAATGACAACAAATGACAGCGCAGCAAATGACAATACATTAGGTAGTCATTAAGTAGTTATTAGGTAGTCATTAGGTGGTCATTAAGTGGTCAT
>JANTFK010000284.1 GCA_024763595.1 Bacteroidales bacterium
CCAAACTTTGAGGAATGTTCCGATCCCACCAATCCTGATTGCCCGAATTACGATTCATGTCTCGTTTTTCCTGAGAAATGTGTTCAGAACCAGATTTTAAAAGACTCCATTCATATATCCTGGAGCACTGGGAATGATATTCCTGATGCACTGGGCTGGACCGCTGCTTCAATGCTGAATGACAGGTTTTATATTTCGGGAGGAATTAATCTGGAAACGGGCGTTTCCAACAAAGTATTGATTTACGATCCTGCCAACAATGAATGGACATACTCGGAAAACAGCCTTGCACACTTTAGATGGGGGCACTCCTCAAGCGTGGTTAACGGATTGATTTATGTGATGGGAGGCGCTGAGTTCCGTAAAGGTCAGGCATTGAGCAGCATTGAAGTATTCGATCCTGAAACCGGTTCCTGGAGTTATGCAGGAGAGATGTCAGCAGGCAGGATTGGTCATGGAGCGGTTGTATACAAGAGCAAAATATATATCATGGGAGGAGAGTATGAGGAGCCCAGTTTATCCACACTCACAACCATGGAGATTTATGATCCTGCAGGCAACAACTGGGAATCGCTTGCTCCCATGCCCTCCGGCCGTAGCTTCATGGCGGCATGTGTGGTGGCGGATACCATCTATGTACTGGGAGGGGGCGATAAATATCCCTTTGGAGGGTTAAGATCCATCGATGCATACATTATACCGGAAGACAGATGGGAAGAAAGATCCAAATTGAAAGTCGGTCTGGGCGATCTTGATGCCTGCGTGATCGAAAATAAGATTTTCTGCGCCGGAGGCTACCCATTATGGAAAGAAGCTGGTGTGTCTACAGTTCAGGTTTATGATCCTGCGCAGGACAGGGTTCTCCCTGCAAATGAATTACAATTTTCCAGAGGGGCAACTGCCACACTTTCATTTCAAAACAAAATATATGTGATCGGTGGTATAATTTTTTGGAAACCCGATCCCACTTTTTCATTTAAAACTGAGATCGGAGTTCCGGAATTCTGAGACTTTCATTATTTTTAGCTCCCAGAAACAATCAACCATGTACACCATTTACCACAACCCCCGCTGTAAAAAAAGCAGGGCAGGCTTGCAGTATGCCTCAGAAAAGAATCTTGAATTCCGGGTTCGTGAATACCTGAAAGAACCGCTCACCGAAGCAGAACTCACCTCACTTATCATGAAACTGCATATCAAACCATTCGACCTGGTTCGAACCCAGGAAGCGTTCTACCGGAAAGAGCTGAAAGGTCTTGATCTGACCGACCAGGAATGGATCAAAGTCATGGTGGAGAATCCCAAACTGATCCACCGTCCCATCGTAGAAGGAAAATACAAAGCTGTTATAGGCGATCCGGCCGAAAACATAGACAAGTTGTAAGCAGCCAGAGAGGTTCATCCCTTCTGCATACAACTTTCCAACAACATTTATTTTCATTCTGCTGCTACATTCTGATTGTGTATATTTGGGTCAAATTTTTAACTCGACAATACATATTTGTAACTCAACAACTCACATTATGCAATACAGAATAGAAAAAGACACCATGGGCGAAGTGCAGGTGCCTGCAGATAAGTACTGGGGTGCCCAGACCCAGCGGTCAAAAAATAATTTCAAGATAGGCGACGGCCGCATGCCCATCGAGATCGTTAAGGCATTTGGTTACCTGAAGAAAGCAGCTGCAGCCACCAACCTGGAGCTGGGCGTACTCTCCGAAGAAAAAGCCAACCTGATCATGGACGTTTGTGATGAGATCATAGAGGGGAAACTGGATGACCAGTTCCCGCTGGTCGTCTGGCAGACCGGCTCCGGCACCCAGTCCAATATGAATGTAAACGAAGTCGTTGCCAACAGGGTCCATGTGATCCAGGGAAACAAACTGGGCGAGGGCAAACGCCTTATTCATCCCAACGATGATGTAAACAAGTCCCAGTCGTCTAACGACACCTTCCCCACCGCCATGCATATCGCGGCATATAAAATGCTTACAGAGGTTACCATACCAGGAATCAAGGATCTGAGGGATACCCTCAAGGCGAAATCCGATGCTTATATGAACGTTGTCAAGATCGGACGCACCCACTGGATGGATGCCACTCCGCTTACCCTGGGACAGGAATTTTCCGGTTATGTATCCCAGCTTGATCATGGGCTCAAGGCGCTGGTCAACAGCCTGGATCATCTGACCGAACTGGCGCTTGGAGGTACAGCTGTCGGAACGGGGATCAACACGCCGGAGGGCTATGCCACCCTGGTTGCACGTTACATCGCCCGTTTTACCGATTTACCCTTTGTGACAGGTTCCAATAAATTTGAAGGCCTTGCTGCCCATGATGCCATCGTGGAAACCCATGGTGCATTGAAAACGCTGGCAGTCAGCCTGATGAAAATCGGCAATGACATTCGCCTGCTGGCCTCCGGCCCCCGGTGCGGCATTGGTGAGATCACCATCCCTGCCAACGAACCCGGATCATCCATTATGCCAGGAAAAGTGAACCCCACCCAGGTCGAAGCGCTGACCATGGTCTGCGCACAGGTCATGGGGAACGATGTGGCCATCAATATTGGTGGAAGCAACGGGCATTTTGAGCTGAATGTTTTCAAACCCATGATGATCTATAATTTCCTGGAATCGGCCAGGCTCCTGGGCGATGTATGTGCATCATTCAATACGAACTGTGCCGTGGGCATTGAACCCAACCGGGAGAGGATCACCTATAATCTGAACAACTCCCTTATGCTGGTCACGGCCCTGAACACACATATCGGTTATGAAAAAGCTGCAGAAATTGCCAAAAAGGCCCACAAAGAGGGCTCAACCCTGAAGGAGGCAGCCTTGGAACTGGGGTACCTGACCGCAGAGGAATTTGACACCTGGGTCGATCCTTCTAAAATGACAGGATCCCTCTAGGACATAAGGAAAGGTTTAGTCCCGCCTGATAAAGATAAAGTCCCCTCCTTCATCCCCCACATTCTGGATCGTCCCGTACTGGGGGATGTTAGGGCTGTTATTGATAACCGCTTCCTTCATGCTGGAATAGAGTTGTTCTGCAGGCAGGTATTTCTTCTTGTTGGCATCCAGGCGTTTGATCAGGTATTCGATAAAGACGCTTTTATCGGGCACCTCTTTCAGTGTACCGCTGGTAATGGCCTTCCGGCTTGTCAGCTTATATAACTTCTCCACGGACATCACATTATTGAAAGCAGCACGCGACTTAAAGATCCCACCGCTGAAACAGGCATCCGCAATTAACAGGGTATGTTTTGACTTCAGTACATTGAGGTAATTGGTGAGATCGGTATTAGGCAACCAGTTTACCGGGTTATCCCTGCTGGCATCCCTGGGGAACCAATAGCCGGTTCTCATCTCTTCATCCCAGTTTCCGTGACCTGCATAATAGATCAGCAGGTTGTCATCCGGCCTGATCTTATGGCGCATCTGGTGAAGTGTTCCGATGATCTCTGCCTTGGTGGGATTCTCCAGAAATGTAATATTTTCCTGTTCAAAATTATATTCCGTGTTGATCAGTTCAGCGAAACGCCTGGCATCCCGAACCGGCTGTTCCAGGTCATTGATCGACGGATCATCATAATCTTCCACTGCAATGATCAAAGCAAGGTACCTGGCGCTTGAGATATCATAAACCACTTCCACCGAACTCTCTATCTTTTTCCCCGAATAGGTCACCGCTTCAATCTTCAGGTTATTGCTCCCGAGATTGAGCTCCATTTGTTGTTCTACCACCATCTGCTGGATGGTGGGCACAGGTGGAATGATATTGGTTACAAACTGGCCGTTGTTAAAGAGGTTAACAAACCTGATCGCCTCTTCCGCACTTACGGTAGCCTTGATCTTATAACTGCTTTCAGATGTCAGGACACTGGTATACCGGGGCTCAATCCATGTAAACCCATTTACTTCCCCGGTTAGCTCCATGACCGGTTGTTGTACCATGGGTATGCTAACCGCCTTGCTCGCCTCATTGGATCTTACAGCCGTCTTTTGCATATTAAGCTTTACAACACCGCTTGATTTTTCTGCACTCTGAGCCCCTACCTGCAACCAGGCTGCCGAGAGCAATAAAATTGAAAACGTAAATATCCTGATTCTCATGATCCCTCCATTTTTAAAAGACAAAACCTAATCCAATTACAGGGTTGACTCCATTGTCCTTCACAACCTCAAGCCCAAGTGTCACATTCACCCAGTTATACACCTGAATTATACCGAAATCCACTGTGAAATAGTTTTTGGTCCAATCCGTGTTGTAAGTATACTCCTCATAAATCTCGGCAGTTCTTCCGATCCCCGCAAAGGCATGCAACCTGTACTTTCCTCTTGTAACAATATACTTGGTGAGGCCACCTGTAACCGTTAACCAGACATCTGTAGAATAATAATTAGAATTGGCTCCGTACCGGCCTGTAAAATAGACACCAAAGTTCCGTAAGCCCCCAAAACTGATACCAATGGGACTGGCACCGCTCCCACAATATCCAAAATATGACTTGCGCCTGAATGTCTCTTTTTTAGCTGCCGGAGGAGTATTGTTCTGAGTTGCTTGTGGTTCCTTTTGCTGAGCTGGTATCGTCTGCTGTTGATCCTGTGGCTGAACCGGCGCCGCTATCCTGGTAGGGGACTCGTCCTTCACCAGGTAAACCTTGATAAAAAACTCCGCTTCACCCACTTCTTCCAAATCTTTAAACACGTCCCAAAAGATCGTATAATCACTTTTCCCGCCCCGGATATTCTCCTTTACATCACCGTAGACAGATTTCGGTTCAAACTTTGGTCCACCGTCAATGGAGCAACTAAACTTAACATCATAGATCTGAGCATTTGTCGAGCCACCGATCCTGTAGTGGACCAGTATCTTGTCATCTTTTGGTTCTACCCGGATATTTTCAACGGTCTGGGTATAGCCCGTCAAACCGGTTATCAGGATTATAATAAAAAGAAGAAAGCGTTTCATCAAATGTACAATAGGTTAAACATCCGTATCACAATAATATGATAATTATACTTTTGTCGCAAGGTTTATTCCACCAAACCATTGATTTGATAAGGGTAATGTCGTTTCTTTGTATTTCATTTTTGCATTATGATTAACAAGGATGGCTTCAAACAGCTATTTTCAGATTTCCCCGGGATTCCAACTTCCATGTG
>JANTFK010000285.1 GCA_024763595.1 Bacteroidales bacterium
TCTTCCCGTATCCCGATGCCCGAATCCTTCACATAAAAATAGATTCCACTGCGATGCTCTTTCAGCCCGAGGATTATCTCACCCTCCTCGGTAAACTTCACTGCATTGCTCAACAGGTTGACCAGGATCTGTTTAAGACGGAAATGATCTGTAAAAATGGCCAGTTCATCCGCCGGCCAGTCCCAACTCAGGCTGAGTGTAACCTTCTTCTTGCCGCTTCTTTTGATATTCTGGATAAACATCAGGTGCAGCTCTTGAAAGAGGTCCTTAACCAGGCATTCTGAAATGTGCACATTGACCTGTCCGGCTTCGATCTTGGCAATATCGATAATATCATCAATAAGACGCATCAGGTCATCCGCTCCCTGGTTGATTTGGGCAATAAAGTCCCTTCTCTCCTCCGGTTTCAGTTGCTCATCAGATAAGAGGTCTGAAAATCCCACAATGGCATTCATCGGTGTTCTGATCTCATGAGACATGTTGGAAAGGAACGACGTTTTGAGCTTATCTGATTCTTCAGCTTTGAATTTGGCTTCCAGCAACTTGCGTTCAGTCTCCTTTCTTTCTGAAATATCTTTCAGAATGAGCACCATCGATTCGGGCTTTCCATCACTGGTATAGATGGCCCCGCTGGACACCTCGGCCTCAAACGTAACTCCGCCCGGTAATGCCACCCGGTATTCCAGATTCTTCATGTATCCGGTTTCCCATGTTTTATAAAAATCAGCAATGGCCGTACGCCAGAACTCTTTGCTGAGAAAACGGAAGATCTTCTCACCATAAACCAGTTCCGGTTTCACTTTGAATACATCCAGAAATGCACTGTTATAATCAAGGATCATTGCTTTGCGGTCCACAACCAGCATCGGATCGGGGATGGATTCAAATACACGGCGCTGCCTCTCCTGGGTTGCGTGGATGTTATCCTGTTGTCTCCGCCGGTCAATGGCAACAGCAATCTGATCACTGGCAAACTCCAGCAATGACGCATCCGATTCAGTATATACTACCTGTTCAGAATAGGACTGAACAGCAAAGACGCCAATTGTTTTACCTTCATGTTTGAGCGGGACACCCAGCCAGCTCACGCATGGGGATCCTACCGGTTCGATCTTACCCCGCTTAATAAGCTCCTTTTCCCGCTTGATGTCCACCAGCTGCGCCTGCCCTGTCCTGATCACAAAGCTGGTCAGGGTCTTCTTTGCCGGAAACTCTTTGAATGAATCTTTCTCATCTTCCATAAAAGGCAATGAAAGTGTATCAGATTCCTCGTTGTACAGGGCCAGGAAACAGTTCTTCGTATCCACCACTTTCCCCAGCGACTCCCGGATCCGGACATATAATTCTTCCAGGCTCCGGGTAGTACTTACCGCATTGGATATATCAAATAATACCTTCCTGATCAGCTCATCCCGTTTCCGCTTATCAATATTTTCATGAACTCCTGTGAGCCTGGTGGTATTGCCCTCTTTATCCCAGCGTACGGCTTTCCCTATGCTCCGGATCCACTGGTAGGATCCGTTTTTATGCTTCAGGCGAAATTCAATCTCAAACGAACTCTTGCGCTTTTTAATGGCCTGGTTTACCCTATCAATGGTACTTTCCTTATCCTCAGGATGCAACAGTGAGCTCCATGTCTCCAACTCCTGTGGAAGATCATCCTTCCCGTAGCCCAGCATGGAGAACCAGATGGAAGAGTAATAGACCTCATTGGTGTCCAGTTTCCAGTCCCAGAGTCCGAGTTCAGAAGCGGAAAGGGCCAGGCTTAGCCGTTCCTCGCTTTCCCTGAGTGCAGCCTGTGATTGTCTGGACTGGTCAACATTTCTGGTAACCAGCAAAATATGAGGCCGGGCATTGATTGTTACGATAGTGAAGGAATTGAATGTCCAGAATCTATTACCTGTTTTGGTCTTGTTCAGCCATTCAAAAGATACCGGGTCTCCTTTGGCCGCCTCCAGAATATATTCCCGTGCGCGCTCCACTGTATATCCCTCTTCCTCACAGGAAAAAGCCTCCAGATCAAGGTCTTTCATATCTTTGTCGTCGACCTCGAAAATCTCCAGTATCCGCTGATTGTAATCGGTGAGCTTCCGGGTTTCAAAATCAAACAGCATGATCCCGTCATTCACCGTTTGAAAGATGGACATGTATTTGTCCCTCGATTCACTGAGCGCCCGCTCCGCTTCCTGCCGTTGCCTGATCACCCTGGCATACTTCTGGGAAGAGTAGACCGAGGGAACCAGTTTATATAACTGATCTTTCAGGATATAATCCCATACGCCGCTTTTGAGTGTCTCAGCAGCCTTTCTTTCATTTTTTTTATCTGCCAGGTAGATCAGCGGCACTTCCGAGAAGTAAGGTTCCAGTTCCCGGGTTATGATCCGTTGCTGTTGGGCGGGCAGATCAAAATCGGAGATAATCAGATCCGGGGAATCATTTTTCAGTCCTTTTCTCAATACTTCTCTTTCCCGGCAAAGAAAATAATCCACATCCAGTTGACCTTCCTTCAGGATCTGGATTACATTATCTACCACCAGTTGGTCCAGGTACCAGAAACAGATACGAATTTTCAGACCGGTCATCGGGTTTAAATCATACCATGGTTAGAATGGGAAATTTAGTCAAAAAACATGAAAAGCCATAATACTCTTCTCACAATTTCAAACGTATCCCGAGCATAAAGTGAGTCCCCGCCTGAGGATAGTAACCATCCATGGTTCTCTCCTTTCCTCCTGAATAATACCTGTATATCCATGCATTGGTCTCATATTCTGTATTAAACAGGTTCATGACCTGAAACTGGACGGCTGCTTCATCAATATAACGGGGATAAAAAGTATATGCGATCCTCAGGTCGCTGACCAGATAGGGATCCAGGATCCGTTCTTCCGAAGAGGTGTTATCAATATATTGTTTCCCCACGTACCGGGAAGAAAGGTTCAGGTGCAGATGTTTCACCGGTTCCACATCCAGATTGCTATGCACAATAATTCCCGGAGAGAAAGCGAGGTCTGTATTCCCCCGGTTTTCCTCCACCTGGTAAGGCAGGTTTACAGGATCGGACCAGTAGTCCCAGTTATCCACATAACCCCTGTATTGTATGATCCGGTTCCGGCTCAGGGTGACATTCAGGTTCCAGCGCAACCATCTAACCGGTGAAAGACTTCCGGAAATCTCCAACCCTGTTCTGTAACTGTCCTTTACATTGGTCATGATGGCACTGCCCACATCATTGATCTCCCCGGTGAGCACCAGCTGATCGGTATAATCCATGTAATAGAAGTTGAGATTCAGTGAATAACCAGCTCCCGCAAAGGAGTAGCCGGTTTCGTAATCCAGCAGGGTCTCCTTCCGGGGGACCGGGCCGGCGGGGTCGGCATCCACAAAATTGTTCCGGTTGGGTTCACGGCTGGCCCTTGCAACAAAAATATAGAACCGCTGAGCCGGGGAGACCTGAAAACTAAATCCGGCTTTCGGATTGAAAAACAGAAAGTCGTGTTCCTGCGCAATATCCCGCAGATCATCATCAATGCCGGAAATGCTATAATCGATCCCACGCAATTGCATATCCGCAAAAAACAATAGCCGGTCACCTCCTTCAAAAGTAGTTTTCAGATAACTGTTCCAGTCCGACTTGATGCCCCGGTTATCGTACCATTGGTACCGGATCTCACTGGTACCCGGATACCTGGCCCAGATCACCCTCCCCAAATGATCCCCCACATACCTGTTCCATCCTCCTCCCAGCACAGCACCGATCCTCCCGCCACGGTAATGTATTCCCCCCACAGCACCGTAGAAGTCATTATCCAGCCATTTACGCCTGATCAGGTCGGTGCTGCGGATGGTATCGCCTCCCAGGATCACATCTTCCATCCGGTAGTCTGAAAGGGACTCATCCTCTTTATACTGTTCATAATACCCGGCTCCGCCGGTATAATGCAGTGCAGCATTGGCATACAAACGGGTGGTGAATACCCTGGAAAGATGTAGCTGATAGTGCATCTGCCTGTAGTGGTCAATCTGGTTATCATAGTAGGCCAGTCTGCCCGCTGCATCGCTGTATGCACCCAGACCATTATACCTCCTATTGGTCTCAAGCATGTCTGATGGAACACCGTTCCAGGCCTGATAAAGCTCTTCTGTTCCACCGAAAGTGATAAACTTTACCAGCGTACGGGAATCGTTGTAACCAGTTGATACATAGTAAGATTTGAGGTTGGTCCACGAACGGTCTATATAACCATCCGAATGCAGTTCCGATAAGCGCAGGTCAACAGAAAAGTGATCATGGATCAGCCCGCTTCCTGCAGAGATGGAATTGCGCAGCGTTCGAAAAGAGCCAAATGTCCCCTCGTACAACCCGTAGGCCTCCTTTTCCAGTTTTTGTGTCTGGAGGTTTATACTGGCACCGAAAGCCGCGGCCCCGTTTGTAGAGGTCCCCACACCGCGCTGGATCTGGATATTATCCACCGAAGTAGCCAGATCAGGCAGGTCCACCCAGTAAACACTGTGTGATTCTGCATCGTTCAATGGGATCCCGTTGACGGTCACATTGATCCGGTTGGCATCCGTTCCCCGGATCCGCATGGAGGTATACCCGATCCCGTTCCCGGCATCGGAGGAGGTCACCAGCGAAGGGGTTGAAGAGAGCAGATATGGCATATCCTGCCCGAAGTTACGGGTTTTAATCTCCCCCTTCTCTATATTGGAAACAGCCACCGGCGTCTGCCCACCGGCCCTGGTGGCAGTAATAATTACCTCTTCTCCCAGTATGGCTGCACGGGTCATCCGGATCATACCCAGATCCCTGTCTGCGTTCATATTCAACACAGTTGACCAGGGTTCGTAACCCACAAACGTAATCTGCAGGATACGGGAACCACCCTGCACCCCCTCCAGGACAAAGGCACCGTTCCGGGAAGTCACCAAGCCTCTCCCCTGTTCAACAAGCAGGATACTGGCCCCCGGAAGGGAACGGTTCTCTTCGTCAACCACCACTCCTTTCACAGAAAATTGACTGAATGCCGGCAGTGCCACCAGGATACCTGCCAACCACAAGACTGCACGTTTCATTGTCTCCGATGATAAAAAATGTAACATCTGACCTTCGTTTCCCTACACCGGCATTATCCGGATCAGATTCTAAGGGTATAATCTCAGCCTG
>JANTFK010000286.1 GCA_024763595.1 Bacteroidales bacterium
AGATTAGCTTATTTATTTTTGCTCCCGTTGTTTCTCTTTTCATGTGCACCCAAAACCTATGATATTGTTATATACGGGGGAACCTCAGCGGGGGTGGCCGCTGCTGTTCAGGCAGCCCGTATGGACAAAAGTGTCATTATTATTGAACCCGGTACAACCCAGCAGCTGGGAGGGCTCACATCGGGCGGACTCGGGAAAACTGATATTGGTAACAGGGATGGTATCGGGGGCATCTCCAGGGAATTCTACAGGGCACTTTATGATCATTATACAGATAGCGCCAGCTGGAAATGGCAGCGCAGGGAAGAATATATGGAGCGAACCCATTATCCCGGTCCCGATGAAAAAGAGATGTGGTATTTTGAACCATCGGCTGCCCGTAAAGTTTTTCAATCCTGGATAGATAAATACCGTATCCCTGTCGTCTATGGTGAACGTATTGTCAGGGACGGAGAAGGGCGCACGCAACGACTTGCAAATGGCCGGAGGGTTGCTCCGTCCGGAGATGTTTCAAAGGGAGTGGTCAAACATGAGGGCCGGATCAACGAAATTGTGATGGAATCAGGAACCCGTTACAGGGGCCGTTGTTTTATTGATGCCACCTATGAGGGAGATCTTTTAGCAGGGGCAGGTGTATCCTTCACCATAGGCCGTGAGGGATTTGATGTGTATAAAGAGTCATTAAACGGAGTAAGGACACGCCAGTCCATTCCCGGAAAAGGAACCCCTTGCTGGCACCATCACCAGTTCATGGCTGAAGTGGATCCCTATGTGACCCCCGGGAATCCCGAATCCGGCCTTTTACCCATGATCGGCACTGAAGGGCCGGGAGAGGAGGGCTCCTCCGACCATCGGATTCAGGCTTATTGTTTCAGGATGTGCTTAACCGATTGTCCTGAGAACCGCATCCCTTTTGAAAAACCGGCCGCATACCGGGAGCTCGATTATGAATTGCTGTTCCGCAACTTTGAAGCCGGCTTTTCCAGGGTGCCCTGGATCAACTCCCCCATGCCGAACCGTAAAACCGACATCAATAACCAGAGCGGTTTTTCCACCGATTATATCGGGGCCAATTATGCTTACCCCGAAGCATCTTACGGGGAACGTAAGAACATTGTCCGGAACCATCGCACCTATCAACAGGGATTGATGTGGACCCTGGCCAATCACCCCCGGGTACCCGATTCACTGCGCAATGTAGTGGGCCAATGGGGTATGGCAAAAGACGAATTCATAGAGGGCAACGGATGGCAGGAGCAGCTTTATATCCGGGAGGCCCGCCGGATGATCTCAGATGTGGTCATGACACAACATCACTGTCAGGGCCGTCTCACCGCTGAGTCCAGTATCGGCATGGGTGCCTACGGCATGGATTCCCATCACACGCAGCGCTATGTGGATGAGAACGGTTTCGTAAAAAACGAGGGGGATGTGCAGGTGGGGCTACCCGCTCCCTATCCCATCAGTTATCATGCGATTACCCCCAGGGAAGCTGAATGCACCAATCTGCTTGTTCCTGTCTGTTTATCAGCCTCCCATATCGCTTTCGGATCCATCCGAATGGAACCGGTATTTATGATCCTGGGGCAATCAGCCGCCATGGCTGCCTGCCTGGCTGTTGACCGGGATTGCAGTGTTCAGCAGGTACCTTATGAATTACTCAGAAAACATCTGCTCGATAGCGGACAAATCCTGGAGCATGAAACGAAGAAACTTTATTAAAACGGCAGCAGTCAGTTCTTCCATACTGGGAAGTGGTGGAATACTCGCTTTTACAAAATCTCCTCCTTTGGGACCTGTAGAGGATCCGCTTATAAATCCCATCATCCCTATTAAAATCTTCCCGGGTCTCGAAAAGGAGATACTTGCTAACATCATCTATCTCAAAAAGCAATATGGATTTCGCAGGTTCGTGATTACCGGTCCCAGTAAGGAGTCCCGGTATACCGGGTTTCCGGGGAAACAGGTATTTATTGACCTGGGGGAACTGATCCAATGGTATAAAAAACAACTTGCACCACATCATATTGATATCGGATGGTGGTGTACCACGACCATCCGAATCGGGAAAGGAGATTTTCAAAGTATTATCAGGCTCGATGGAACAACCGCACAGGAGGCCTGCTGTCCCCTGGACCCTGATTACAAAAGGGTATTCAGTGATTATGTTGCAACAGTAGTTCGGATTGCACGACCTTTCTGGATCAATTTTGAAGATGATTTTCACATGAACAATGGCTGTTACTGCCCACGCCATCTGAAAGCATTTTCAAATAGGGAAAAGCGAACCTATTCCAGGGAAGAACTGCAGCATTTACTGAACGAACCATCAGCAGAAGGTTACCGTTTGAGGCAGGCATATGGAGATTTGAACAGAGACTCGCTGGCTTCCCTGGCTGCGGCTGTCAGGGAACAGGTGGACCAGATAGCGCCCGAAACCCGCCTTTGCCTCTGTCAGAGCGGAGCAAGTGAACGGGACGGGGATTTTACTGAAGCCGTCACCCGGGCTTTTGCAGGGAATACACGTCCGGCTGTCCGTTTATTCGGCTCAAGCTATTTTTCCGATAATCCACTGGATATTCCCAAATCCGTTTTCAATTGCCTCTACAGCCAACAACATCTGCCGGCCGACTTCGAATTACTGCATGAATCTGATCCTTTCCCGCATACACGGTTCTTCATGTCAGGTTCGAAATTAAAAAGCCTGATAACAGCAGCATATGCATACGGTTTGCATGAATCTTTGCTATACGTAAACCAGTATCTTGAAAATCCTTTGGAGGAAGATGGGTACAGGGATATGTTCCTGAAGGAATCAAAACGGTTCTCAGCTCTAAAACTGGCCGTAAAAAATTGTCATACAGAAGGGTGCGAAATTTTTAGAAAACCGCGTTTCTCTTCAGACTGGGTATACATTACAGGGCGGTTAGGGATACCTCATACTTCGATAAACGGGAAAGTGAAACTTGTTTCCGGAAACATTGTGGAGCAACTGACAGAAAATGAAATAAAAAATCTGCTGCAGGGGAGCGTATTCCTGGATGGTCATGCCGCACTCCTGTTATCAAAGAGAGGATTCTCAGATCTGACCGGAGCGGAACTCTTTTCAAGGGAAGAAACACTGTTGCCCCCGTTTTATGAAGGTGTACGCAATCCCGGACAATATGAAGGGATCAACAACCGCTTAATGTATAACTATACATGGGCATTCAACCGACAGAACAGCGATTCCTTTTATCAAATACAATCTCTGCCGGGCGCAGAAGTGATAACCGATTTCCTGAATACCCGGAACGAGCCTCTTTTCCCGGCCATGATCCGATTTAAAAACAGGCTTGGCGGACGTGTGGCAATAATGGCTTTTAACCTGAACGACAACTATGTCCACTCCCGTTCAATCGCGCTGTTTAACTATACAAAGAAAGCATTGATGCGTCAGACCATTGAGTGGCTGGGAAATGAACAGCTTCCGGTTTTTGTAAAACATATACCCAACACTTTCTGTATCTTCAATCGTTCAAAAACCGGTGATTACGCAGTCGTTGTTATTACCGGTCTAAGTTCCGATACATTTGACCCGGTTACAATGGAAATGGCAAATGAGTGGACCGGTGCAAGATTTGAGCTTCTCAATGATCTGGGTGAATGGAGCAACGTGCAGGTAGAGCGGCAAAATCGTACAATAACGGTAAAAACCCGGCTTACCGCGATGAATCCGGTTGTTTTAAGACTTCGTAAATGAAGACCCCTGTTTAACCACTACCCGGCACTCCGGACTAATCTGTATGAAACACCTCTTCCATGGTGGTCCACCATTCATCATTCCCATTGGTTCCCAGCGGTTGCTGCATGGGTTTCATGATTTCCCACCACTCCCGGGTTTTGGGATCTGCGGCCATTTTTTCCATATCCGCCTCATAGTCGCTACCGGTATATTCAAAATAGGCAAACAGAAAACCTTCTCTGTAAAAGATGGAATAGTTATGAATATTGCATGCTGCTATCTTGGCCAGGATCTCAGGCCACACATTTGCATGGTACGCTTTGTAGCGCTCCAGGTGCTCCTGCTTAATTCCGATCAATTGTCCAAATCGCTTCATAATAGAGTCTCTACAGTTTATTCTTATAACAAGATCATTTCATAAATACCGGGAGGTTGAGAAAACGCTGTAATTAAAAGCCGCACACTTTTTGTTTCGATTGCGGGGAACTCAACCAGAACTTTCTCTCCAATCTTTTTCCCCCTGTGGATCGTTATCCATTCATTTTCCCTTCTGTATTGAAGTTCAAACGCTTCAATCGCGTTACTGCTCTCATAAATAATTGCTTTAGAGATTTTTTCTTTTTGTCCAAAGTCAATTTCGATCCATGGTTTACTGTCCGTTTCATCAGGTATCCAGTAATGTCCCACCCAATCGCCATTCACCACAGCCGTTTCATTGTGCCAGTGTGGATTTGGATTGCTGGAAGCGCTTACCGCTTTCCCAAATGAAATAGCCTGCGCAGGAACCTGCAGGGGATCAATATCCAACGCATTTCCATCTACTTCAATTTCAATAATGGTATTGAGCGGATCAAGCACATCCGGAGGAACATGAAACAGATGATGTCCGTTTTCATATTTATAGTTAAGCTTGCCTCCCGTGACCAGCCGGCATGCGTTTATTCTCATCCCAAAATCGGGTATTACCAGTGTAGCGGAATCACCAAACCACTGAAGAAGATGAATATATATTTTATTCCCGGCCCTTGTACTAACCCCCCAATCGGTGGGTTTAAAGGGCCCTCCCCTGGTCCCGTAGATCGTAAAACCATACTTCCTCAGCCAGGCACCCATCTCTTTAAGTCGTTCTGCCTGCAACGGTTCAATGCGACCGTCAGGCATGGGGCCCACATTTAAAAGTAGATTACCATCCCCACCGGCAGATCGTATCAAACCCTGCAGGGATTGTTCCAGCGACTTAACCACATCATTGGGTTTCCATGCCCATTGCCTGGCTATGGTCATGCAGGTTTCCCAGGGTCTGTCATCCTGATATTTTCCCAGTTTTTGCTCAGGTGTATCAAAGTCGCCTTTTGCCCCGGTACGGTTATTTACCAGGATATCGGGCTGTACTTTTCGTATGTGATCGATAACCGCCTGTCCCCGGATAGAATCAAA
>JANTFK010000287.1 GCA_024763595.1 Bacteroidales bacterium
AAGGATGGCAATAAAAAAACTGATCCACCTTACCCTGTTCATCTTCTCTTTCAGAATCAGGAAAGCAAAGACTGCAGTGATAACGGGCAGGGTAAGGAACAGGATGGCTGAATTACTGGCAAGCGAATACTGGGTACCCCATGTTACCAGCACCTGGGCCGGGAAGGCCCCAAGTAAAGCAAGTTGTCCGAAAATCAGTATATCCTTAAATTTCCTTCCGTCATTCTTCGCTTCTCTCAACACAAAAGGTGCCAGTAATATCACAGCTATTGACATGGGGGCCCAAACTGTGAAAAAGGGACCTATCTGATCCTGTGTAAGTTTGATACATGTAAACTGCAGGGACCACATCAGGTTGCAGGAAAAAAGCAATATCCATGAGATGATAGTTGTTCTCAAATTCTGTGATTTTAAGGTCGGTTTGTAATATTTATCTTTTAAACAGCATATTTTTTGGCTGTCCCGATCATGGCTTCCATATTGGCCACAGGTACATCACGGGGATTCATTTCACCTGTATTGAAGATGTACCCGCCGCCAGATCTGGCTGACTTCATGATCCTTTCTGTCTCTTTGCTGACCACCTCCGCAGAGCTGTTCATGAATATCTGGATCGGTTCAAGATTTCCCATCAGGCAGCTCTTGCCCTTGACAACCTCTTTGGCTTTGCCAATATCGATACCCGGTCCCACATTGATGGCACTCACCCCGAGTTCCGTCGAGAACTCAATATGCGGAACCGACTCCTCACTGTTGTGCAGGAAAGTTAAGCCACCAACGCGATTATACTCATCCACCACTTTTTTACAGGGTTCGAATGCAAATTCTTTATACTGGCCGGCAGAGATCAGGTTACTCATGGCATTGCAATCGCCCAGCCAAACAGCATGTGCACCGGCTTCAAACTGGGCTTTCCCCCACACCTTTTGCAGTTCCACAAAAAAATCCATGGTGTCCCTGAGCAGACCAGGGTCAGAAAACATCAGTGTCATCGATTCAGTCAGTCCATACAGGAGTCCAACAGATGAAAATGGAGCGGCGACAGCACCTACAACACAAATTGTATCTCCGAAATGCTCCCTGATTTTTCTGATTGCCTTTAGCTTCTCGGGCATCCTGCCATCCTTTGACGGATCAGGGATCTTCAGGTTTCTCAACGTTTCCCGGGTGACAGGAAGGTAATCTTTGGTTGCTCTCAGGATATTACCTTCTCCTTTTGTCCCCACACCCAGTGGCTCAAACTCAAAACAATCGTCAATTTGCAGCCAGGCCCAGTCATAATCAAAATGCTCGATGGCTGCAATCCATGTTTCAGCCATCTTGTCACCATCCTGGCAGGTCTCTTCATAGGTATATTTCCCATACCATTTTACATCAAATTCTTCGCTTAATGCAAATACAGGGACCCTTTCCGGGATCCCCAGTTCAACGCAAGTGTGTACATCATTCATTAATCCGTTATACATATTTTCCCGTTTTAGGTAATGCCTGATACAGCTATAAAGAGCCAGCCAAGGTAACCATAAAGAATTAATGATTATCTTGTTTCAGTTTGAAAAGCACTGTGAAAATAACAGATATATATCTAACTGGCAAACAATCAGGACCATTGACAAAACATCATAAAATTCATGATAAGAAAAAGCTATCTGGTATCCGAACAACACGTACCTGAAAAGGCGGCATTCCCGGTGATAGACGCCCATAACCACCTCTGGGGAAACTGGCAGGTTGAAAAAATCCGGCAAACCATGGACAGGGTTGGCGTGATCAGCTATTGCGACGTAACCGGTAATGTTCAGATTGAGTTTTCCGGAGGGGGATACAGAATAACCCCGGGGGACATTGATAACTTCTTTAATAACTGTTCCGTTAAATACCCCGGACGGTTCTACTGTTTCACCATGGCAGGTTTTGCCCGTCCTTCACAGGAGCCGTTGTTTCAGAACGCTGCAGATTTCGTTGATGAGTGCATCGGGCTGTTGCAGGAACATGTAAAGAAAGGTGCAAAGGGACTCAAGATCCTGAAGGAGCTGGGATTGCATTACCGCGATTCAAAAGGGAAACTGATTCACCTGGATGACCCCCGACTGGCTCCTGTCTGGGAGGAGGCAGCCAGGCTGAAGGTCCCGGTACTGATGCACCAGGCCGATCCAAGCGGGTTCTTTGAACCGGTAACACCCGATAATGAACATTATGAATCGTTGATCAAATATCCCTCCTGGAGTTTTGCCGACCCCGGCTTTCCAAGGAAAGCTGAGCTTTTACAGCAGCGCGACAACATGATCAGGCAACACCCCCGTACCACTTTTATTCTGCCCCATTTTGCCAACCATGCAGAAAATATACAGTACGTGGCAAAACTGCTGGACGAAAACCCCAATGTCTACATCGATTTTTCAGCCAGGCTCGATGAACTGGGCAGGCAGCCCTACTCAACCAGGGAATTTTTCCTGAAATACCAGGACCGGATTATTTTCGGTACAGATATGCCGGCTAACATTGAAAGCTCAATCCGGATGTACCATACCTATTTCAGGTTCCTGGAAACTTACGATGAATCCTTTTACGCACCTGATTATGACGGGACCTTTGAACGGGCACGATGGCCCATATGCGGTATCGGATTACCTGAAGAGGTACTGCAAAAGATCTACCAGAAAAATATCATAACCATCATTCCGTCCCTGCAGCAGGAACTGGCAGGATGGTTGTAAAACTGACATAAATATGAAACGCATCAACCCAAAAGTTGGATTTATTGTTTTCGGTGTGCATAAAGACGGACTTCAGGATCCGATGGGCACACCATTTATTGATGATACACTTGTTGAAAATGCCAGGAAATCACTGACCCGGTCCGGCCTTGAGCTGGTGGAACACGATACCATTCTGGCTACAAAGGCCGAAGCCAGAAGATGCTTTGGCGCGTATAAAAAAATGGATGATATCGATGCGCTGATCCTCTTTTCAGGCACCTGGGTCTGGTCCGCACACATGATTGGGGCCATCCGTGACTTTGCCACAACTGGGAAAGGAATTGTCCTCTGGGTCAATCCCGGCAGCCAGGGATGGAGACCGGTAGGCGGACTGGTCATGCAGGGTGCCATGAAGGAGATCGGGCTTCAGCACAGGTTCGTGTATGGCAATTATAACGATCCGGCTGAAATTGAGAAGATCACCTCCTACTGCCGTGCAAGTGCTCTGAAAAACAGCTTGAATATGAGCACAATCGGTACATTTGGAGGACGTGGGATGGGTCAGACCTGCGGGGCTGCGGACCCTTCTCAGTGGATGAAAATGTTCGGTATAGACATCGATTCCAGAGATACTTCAGCGTTGTTGAAGACCTCACAGTCCGTCACACAGGAGGAAATAGCTGCAACCAGGGAGGAAATACAACACCTGTTTGATGAGCCGATCCCGGAGGATGAACAGTCCGGCAGGTCGGTCAGCCTCTACCTGGCAATCAAAAAACTGGTGGCAGCAAATGAATGGGATTTTTACACCATCCAGTCCTTTCCCGGGCTGGGTGACGACTACAGTGCAACCTGTTTTGCTCAAAGCATGATGCTGGAAGATGGCATGGGAACATCCACACTGGGCGACTTCAATACGGCACTGACGGTGAAATGCCTCACTGACCTGAGTGATGAACCGGTCTATTACGGTGATCTGCAACATATCGACAAGACCAACAATGAAATAAAGATCATTGGTGACGGAGCCTGTCCGCCCTCCCTGGCAGGGAAACTGGGTCCGGCCGGTTTTGCCGAACACGGGATACCCACCGAAGGAGAAGCGGGCGGCCTCTCTATCAAGCTTGTGTGCAAAGTGGGGGAAGGTGTACTGGCCAGGCTCGGCAGAAACAACGGAGAGTTTGAGATGGTCATTACCCGGTGCACCATTTTTGAGCCACCTGCCGACCAGATTGAAAAAAGGAAGAATGAATGCGGCATTCCATTCTGGCCGCACGGATTTGTAAAAGCAGCATGTGATATAGACGATCTGTTACAGGCATGGAACAATGAATATGCATGCCTGGGATATGGAGAACACCTCTACGAAACGTTGATTGCCTTCTGTGAACTGACCGGTATCAAACCGATCGCCCTGTAAAGAGAAACCCGGACCCTTATGCCACTTGTAACTGAAAGAAATGCCGTTCTGGACCTGCATGCAGGAGCCGCTGAGAAAAAATGGGTAATCCCTACCCTCTGTACGGAGAATTTAACGACAACCGAGGCTATCCTGTCAGCTGCCCTGGAATACAGTAAAACCATCAATCAACCGGATATCCCGGTCACCATTGCCATCACCAACCAGTACGGCCACCGCAGCCAATCGGTCAACTATACCCATACCAGGCGATGGGATACGGGGCTTCGCCTTTTCTTAAAGGAATTGGAGGTACTGACAGGCAAGGATTCTCCTTTTGAGAAACTGAATGTGATGGTGCATCTGGACCACACCCAGTGGGACAGGGATGAGCCACTGTTGAAGTGGGACATGAACCAGTTCTCCTCCATTATGTATGATGCATCCACGCTGCCTTTTGAGCAGAACATTGCCAGAACAGCTGATTTTGTGGAGAAAAACGGGCACATGGTTGTAATAGAAGGGGCATGCGATGAAATTGTGGATGCTTCCGGTGTCGAGACCGGGGAATTAACCTCTCCTGAATCGGCCCTGGACTATCTGAACCGCACCCGTGTGGATTTTATGGTTGCCAACCTGGGCACCGAACACCGGGCCAACAGTGCCGGACTGAAATATCACAGTGACCTGGCCAGACAAATCAGCAAACTGACCGGTCCCAGGCTGGTTCTGCACGGAGCCTCATCGGTAACCGCCGACCAGATCAGCCACCTGTTTGATGACGGCATAGCCAAAGTAAATATCTGGACAACCCTGGAAAGGGATGCCACGCCCCTGCTCTTTGATGCGATGGTACGGAATGCATCCAAAATTGTAGGAACAGAGAAAACCGCCCTGATGATTGAGTCGGGCCTGCTGGGACAAAACGTTGACAAAACATCAACAAAATCACTTTCCCATTTTACAACCACCTACAGGCAGGATATTATTTTCACTAAAATGAAGGAGATCGTCTTGAGTTATCTCCGGCTGTGGTATATTTAA
>JANTFK010000288.1 GCA_024763595.1 Bacteroidales bacterium
ACATGCCTGCTGAAAGCCCGAATGAGAGCCTGCCGCTCCCCAGGTAGAGGCGGTAGGCATAGGTGGACATGACCGAATAGAGGTTTTGAACGGAAGGGACATTGTCGTAGGCCACCACACCACCGATGGCCACCCTGGAGTTCCCTACCGGTGAATGTACATTCAATTGCATATCCACCGGACCCAGTGCCCCATAGAGTTTTGACCGGTAGAGGGAGCTGATACTGATGGCATCCCGGAAGCCCGAAAAGGCCGGATTGATGGTGGTCCAGGTCAGGTGATAGTTGCTGACCGAAGGGATCAGGGTATTCTGGGCCGATCCCGCTGCGGCCACCAGTACAATCATATATGTGAGCAGATACCTTTTCATATTACTCCCTTACCAGAACCACATAATCTTTATATTCATACGAATCAGTACTGGTAATATTATGATTGCCGTCACGATTGTTAATGGTCAGGGTTACCACATAGTAATAGGTACCCGCAGGTGCTGGTTTCCCATTAGCAGACCTGCCGTCCCATACTACTTTTTCATCTTCCTGTAATCCTCCTTTAATCAGCGATTCATCAATCTCCAGCTGATCCACCGTCTTATCGGTAATATCCGCCACAAGCGTTCCCAGGGAATTGAAGAAAGTTACCCTGAATTCATCTGCATAACCCATGCCCCGCATGATAAAGTACTCATTGTCCATATCTCCGTTGGGAGAGAACCCCTTGTACCTGTAAACTTCGTTCTGGAAAACAATGGATACATCCTGTGAGGTTATACAGGTACCTTCATCTTCTCCGTTGGTAACTGTCCACTGGAATTCATTCTTTTCACCCCTGGCCAGTTCATATACCCACGTATCGTGAAGATGCTCATCTTCGAAAAAACCGTTGCCCGAAACAATGCTCCAAGTACCTGTCCCGGCTGTTGCAGGTAGTGCATGCAACTGGATTGAATTCTTCAGGAAGATCATGGTATCCTCCCCTGCATAGGCATCGGCCGGTTGTTCGAAGAAACTGAGATCGATCTGATCCTCTCCGTAACAATCCCCTGCTTCACTCCGGAACGTAAGCACACAATCAAAACGGTCCTTCAGATCAGGATAGGAAGCTTCAATGGATTCGGCATCGTTCCCCGGATCAAAAACCAGTCCTGCCGGCACACTGTTCCACAGGCCGGTACCATTGTCTGTATTGACCGTCAGGAGAAGGTCTGTTCCACAAACCTTGAAACTCTCCCGTTCAGCTCCATCCACCATGATCCGGGGTTCAGGCCTGCGGAACACATGGATCGGGACCACTCCTGACAGGTTCTCCGGCGGGGATATACATGCATACGCATCTCCGTCGGGATAATAGAGGATCGTTTCAATTTCGTAATGCAGCACCGTACTGTCATTGCTTATATCCAGCGTAACGGGCAGGTTCCCGTCCCCTCCCACAGGGAGCGGACCAATGCCGGATTCGAGTTCGTTTTTCAGGTAGACCTCCCAGGGTGTGGTATAGGTAGTCAGTCCATCCATGTTCAGTTCAATGGCCAGCAGGGTATCTTTCTCGCAAGCCCTGAAAGCATTTTCCGTCAGTTGTCCACCGGGAAGCTCCATGACCGTAACCTGCATGGTATTGGAGGTATCGGAACATGCACCCAGCTGCACCGTCCTTTGATAATAGTATTGCCCCAGCTGGTTAAAGACTTCGCCGTTCAGTTCCTGCTGATTTGAACCCGGTACCTCCACACCATCGCCGGGATCCTCTCCTTCCGGCCAGGTACGCCAACTATAAACCGGAGTGAGCCCCTCTTCGCCCACGGGCACACTCCCGGGAAACTGCCTGCTGTCTGCAAAACAGACCCTGATGGAATCATTGATCGTGTTGAGGGCAATGGAGGTATGTACGGTAATCCTGAGCATATTGGATGTATCCACACAAACATCATCCGGACCACTGTGTACAATACGCTGGTACCAGCGGTCATGCCCGGTATCAAGGGGATCGGGGTCGTTGTAGTTGATGCTCGTCGCCCCGGTGGGAGGATGCTCCCAGGAACCGGGGCTATCTTGCCTGGCCGCCACTTGCCACCTGTAATTATATTGTCCGGGTGCACCACCCACCGGATCGGTTCCGAAGATCAATTCGGCCATTTCGCCCTGGCACAACACACTGCCCGTTGTTCCGATAATGTTATTGGTAACGGGTGGGAGAACATTAATTACATTCTCGTTGCTGTAACTAAGACAAACATTCCGGAAGGTTCCGCCCGAACCCACCACGCGCCTGTACCATGTGGTATCTCCACTCATCATACCCGGATCGTACGGGATCTTTGTAAAACTTATACCGGTTACCGGGGACCAACCGGAAAATGCAGTGCGGGCTTCCCACTGGTAACTGTATTGTCCGGGCAGCCCTCCCTGCGGGTCCGAACCGGTAAGCTGGTCCGCCTGATCACCCGTACAAACAGTCTGAACCGCCTGAATGTTGTTGCCGGTTACTTCGGGAATATTGAGTGCCTCCACATAATCACTGGTATCCACACAGGCATCCTCACTGCCCGACAGTACGATCCTGCTGAAGTAAGCTGTCTGGGTCTGCACCGGGGGCTGGTAGGATTCAGCGGTGGCACCTGCCACATCATTCCAGTTCAACCCATCGGCAGAAGTGAGCCATTGATAGCGCAAATCACCCTGATCACCATTCAAAGGTGGTTGTCCGGCAAAACTGGTAAGCTGGTCCGGTGCCGTATTATAGCAAACTGTGTCATTATCCATGATCTGGTAATTGGTATGACGCTCCCAAACCTTGACCATGAGTTCATTTGAAATATTCTCACAGACCCCCGAATAGACAATCCGCACAAAACTGGTGGTGGTGGTCAGTCCCGGAGCCTGGTAATCCTCGCCCGTATTAAAGTTGTCGGCAGGCACGTAACCCGACCCCTCATCCTTTTGCCAGTAATAGGTATAGCTTCCGTTCGTGGGACCGCCTCCGACAGCAGCTGTATGTTCAAAGCGTTTTGGGGCATTTCCCGAGCAAACGGTATCGGGGGCAGCTATGGTATTATTGGTGATGGCGGGATGAACATAAACGGCAACCCTGAAGCTGGTATCTGCCGGTAGCAGGCTGGAGGTAACGATCCGCCTGAAATAGGTGGTATCGGTCAACGGTGCCGGGAATGTATAGCTTTGCTGGTTATTTACACCGGGAGCCGGTAACCAGTTGTTCTGCGTACTGGAGCTGTCCACCCAGAGATAGGTGTAGTTTACACCGTCCCCTCCCCTTGGCAAGGATGCATATAAGGGTCCGGGCAGTTCATCGGCACAAACTGTAAATTCGGTAGGAACCGCATTAAAGATAAAACCTCTCAGAGGTGCTTTCAGACCGGTTTCCCTGTGGGGATCACCCCCGTCAGCAGCTCCAAAATTGATCCTGGGGCTGGAAAGGTGTTGTCCGGCCAGGCCATTGGTGGTCTCATCCGAGAGCACTTCCGGATGATCGTCCCCCGCCAGCCAGTATATCCCGCCGCCACCGCCGCCACCTGGCCCTGTGGTGTCAGCTGCAAAGAAGGTATTTCCACCCCTTCCACCAACGGCCGAAAGGTTCAGGATTGTCTTGTATCCGCTTACATCCAGTGCGATACAGCCACCACCACCGCCACCGCCGGCAGCCCCCGTAGCTACGGCAGTCACATCCGATCCATCGGCAATGATCCGGTGATTGTTCCCTTCAATGGTATCGGCCACAATGACCACTATGCCTCCCCCATCTGCTCCGGCAGTTGTAATACGCACCGGCATCCTGGTCCCTGAACCGCCACCGCCGCCCAGAAAGATCCTGTTTCCGCGGTTTAGGGGATTCCCGTTCATATAATAGGCTCCCGGACTGCCCAGGGCAAAACCTCCCTTACCTCCGGTGGCCGGCACACCCGGCCCGCACTGGGTTGCCTCATTTCCCCCCCGTCCGCCGTTGGACCAGTTGCCGCCTCCGCCTCCGCCAGAGAAGAGGGCATTGCCTCCGCCTCCGCCGTTGATATTCATGGCTCGCCCCCGCATCTGGTCAAAAAGGATATCGGTGGTTCCCTCCCCTTTCAATCCGGCCCGCACAGTGTCGGTGAGGTAGAAGAGATCATTATATAACGCCGTATCCACCATGGAACACTCCCCATTATAATCCTGGTCCTCAACTGCTCCGCGAAAGCCTTTCCCGGTTACATCAATATCCCCTTTGAAACGGAGCACCCCGTGAACAAACATGGTCACAACGCCCCCGATGGTACCATCCCATTCACCGGCACTTACACCGGCTGCGGTCACTTCTGCATTCCGATAGGAAGGGACCCTGATCAACTGGGCCACCTCCCCGGCCCGCATGGGATAGATCTCGGGCCGGACGGTGGTATTGAATATAATCACACTGGTGGGTACGTGGATATTTTCGATAAGCAGGAAGGCATACTTTCCCGTGTTCCAGGGATTCTGGGCATCCCGGCCAAGCTCATCCTCGGGCCACCCGCTTGTGGCAATTTCAGCCCCCTGAACAATATAGAGCATCACTGTATCACCCCTGCTGAAGAGTCCCACATCTGCCACCACCACCGAATCCACATCATTGTCATTATAACTATAGATGGTAGTGACGGGACTGTAATCATTAATCACCCCACCGATCTGGGTAAATCCCTGACAAATAACCTGCTGGGGCATCAGACTCAACAGGATAATAATCAAGTATATATATTTAATAAATTTCAAATTCGGATTAATCTTTCAAATGAAATCGAAATCTAAGATAACAATAAAAACAGTTCCCGTTCTCCCCTGTTATCCACCGTTATTCACTTGAAGGGATGATTTATAAAAAAGCTTCAATCTTTTTTACCGGATAAAGGGAGTTCCACGAAGAAGGTGGTACCCTGGTTGATGGTGGTATCATACCAGATCCTTCCTCCCAGTGACCTTACAATATTATAACTGATGGCCAGTCCCATTCCCATACCTGCCGATTTTGTAGTAAAATTGGGCTGGAACAGTTTATCCCTGATCGCTTCAGGGATCCCTTTCCCGTTATCGCTGACCATAATTCTTGCTTTGTGGTTGCTTTCCACTTCGAGCTTTATCCGGATCATACCCTCGCGGTTATCGGGT
>JANTFK010000289.1 GCA_024763595.1 Bacteroidales bacterium
TCAAAACCCCGTCCGGAAGCATATCTGAACAGCTTGCCTTTCCGGGTAAAGGTGTCCGTTTCGCTCAACGATGAAGCCTTCTGATGTATCAGTGCCGAACATACCCGGGTGTAAGATTCTTCATCAATCTGATCCAGCGCTTCACCGATGACCACTTCATTGATACCTTTTTGACGGAGCATGGCTTTGATCTTAATTTTACCCCACTGGTTGAGCCTGAACTTGTCTCTTACATAGATGCCGGCATATCTTCTGTCATCCAGGAATTTCTCTTCCTGAAGTTTCAGGATAATTTTCCGGACATCCGCTTCATCCACCTGCCATCCTTTCAGTTTATTCAACATATCCCCGCTGCTTAACTCCTGTCTGCTGCAAATGGCCGCGGCGCGTCTGAGGGCATCTTTATATTCCATGAGCGGGTAATGAGGCGGTGATAAATCTATCTTTTTTGTGAATATCCTTCCTGATGGTAATATCCAGAAATCCTGCGTCCGTGAAAAGTGCCGCTGTCTCTTCTCCCAGCTTTTCGTTGATCTCAACCCAGAGTATACCTCCGGGTCGTAAATGGCTCAGGCAGAATGTCCGGATGGCCCTGTAAAAAATGAGCGGATCCTGGTCCTCCACGAAGAGTGCCATCCCGGGTTCATGAAGCAACACGTTGTCATCCATCATCATCCGTTCACTTTTTCTTACATAGGGAGGATTACTGACAACAAGGTCGAATTTCTCCTCCACCTGTAGTAGCTGTTGCTGTAACATATCTCCAAAGATCCAGGTCACATCCAGGTTAAGGAGCCGGCCATTCTCTTTTGCCCTGATAAGGGCAGGACGGCTTTTTTCCAAAGCGTATACTTCACAACCCGGGAAGTATTTTTTCAATGAAAGTGCAATACACCCGGAACCGGTTCCCAGGTCAATCATGCGGCATCCGGAACGGTATGTATCAGCCCGGATCTGATAGATCATTTCCTCGGTTTCGGGCCTGGGGATAAGAACATGTTCGTCCAGTTCAAACCTGAGGTCACAAAAGTGGGTATATCCAAGAATATATTGAATTGGTCTGCCAGTATGAATTTCGGCAACAATTTTATTAATTTGCATGATATTTCCGGAACCAGCCATTCGGTGAGGATCACTGAGATAGATGGAGGAAGGGTATCCGGTGTGCTCCATGATCATGCGGGCAATGGATGATGCTTCACGTGTAGGATATTTTTTACAAATTTCCGTCTCAAGATAGCTCCTTGTTCTGGCTAATGTGGCATGATTTTCGAGCATAGTTCAAACGTACGCAATGTTTATAATGAAAGCAATAACCAGGCTTTATAAAAGGGTGTAAAATATTTTGATTACTGAACGGGATAAAATATACATGAAGCGGTGCTTCGAACTGGCACGGAAAGGGAAAGGGATGACCAGGACCAATCCGATGGTGGGCTGTGTGATCGTTCATGATGACCGTATTATTGGTGAGGGGTACCACCATGAATTTGGCGGGCCCCATGCAGAGGTTATTGCCATACGTTCCGTAAAAGATTCTTCCCTGTTCCCTCATGCTACCCTCTATTGCAGTCTGGAACCGTGTGCTCACCATGGCAAAACACCTCCCTGCTCCATACTGATCCGGCAAAAGGGGATCAGGCGGGTGGTTGTGGCAAATCTCGATCCTTTCCCCAGCGTGAATGGTAAGGGTGTGAAAGATATGAAATCCGGAGGCATACAGGTCGAAACAGGGTGCCTGGCGGATGAGGGGGCATTTCTGAACCGGAGGTTCCTGCGTTATGTGCAGGGGAAGCGTCCCTATGTTATTCTGAAATGGGCCCAATCGGCAGACGGTTTTATAGACCTGGAGCGTGAAGATGAGGACCGCGAGGGTCCCCGGTGGATTACCAGTAAGCTGGGACAAACCCTTGTTCATAAATGGAGGTCGGAAGAGGCGGCTATCATGGTGGGGACCAATACTGTGGTGGCGGACAATCCGAGGTTGAATGTTCGCCGGTGGAGCGGGGAGGACCCGTTAAGGGTTACGATTGACAGAAAAGGGCGGATTCAGGACAGTGCACACATCCTGGATGGTTCCCAGGATACCATCATGTTTACTGAGTCACCGGAAAAATATTCAGGAAGAATACGCAGTATTCATATTGATCTTTCTTACGAACTGGAAGATTTACTTGAAGAGCTGCACAGTCTTCAGGTAATTTCGCTTTTCGTGGAGGGAGGAGCCAGGTTGCACCGCTCATTCATTGAATCGGGATTATGGGATGAAGCCAGAGTTTTTACAGGGAAGATGACATTCAGTCAGGGTGTTGAAGCACCTGATATCCCATTCTCGCCTGATGAAACGCGTTATTTCGGTGATGCCAGACTGGAAGTTTTCAGAAACAAGCACCTGTCAGGCGATTAACGCAACAAAAGAAATTTCATGAAGAGATTCGTTTACATATTCATATGGCTCCTGCTTCTGATAACAGGGACGGCAAAGGCGCAATCGGCCAAACAGTATTTCAGGGCAGGTGAGAATTTTTCAAAGGCGTTGAACCATAAGGATGCCATTGATCAGTATAGCAGGGCCATTGAATTGGATCCGGATCTTGCCAAAGCCTATGTAAGCCGGGCTAGTGCCTATTCAGCAATCGGGGAGCATGAAAAAGCTGCCCTGGATTATGACCGGGCCATTGTATTTAATGCGAAGGATGCGGAATTATACTATTTCTCCGGAAATGAATGGCACGAGAAGGGTAATAACGAATTGGCCCTGCTCAGGTTATCAAAGGCCATTTCAATAAAAGGAAATTTTTTTGAGGCATACCTGGTTAGGTCATCGGTATATACGGTACTTGAACAATATGAGAAAGCACTGGATGATTGCAAAAAATGCCTGAGATTAAAGGAGAATGCACAGACCTATTATAATCTGGCGCTTGCTTATGAACACCTGGAAATGTATGATGATGCTGAAGATGCTTATGTGAAGTCAATCCAGAAGAACCGGCGACTAATCGAAACACACTATGCCTATGCGTCGCTGCTTTATAAACGCAATAAGTATGCTGCAGCTAGTCTTGCCATCGCCCAGGTCCTGGACCTGGATTCAAAATATTTGCAGGGCATACTTTTACAGAGCCAGATCCTGACAGCACAGGGTAACTATCCCAAAGCCATTGAAGTGCTTTCCGTGGCATCTGTCTATTACCCCGAAGAGGCTTTAATCTATATTTACCGCGGTGACATCAACCAGAAGATACACCAGCTAAACTACGCCATTATTGATTATACCAGAGCTATTGAGTTGAACCCGGATCAGGCTGCGCTCTATTACAAACGGGCCGGGGCATACAAAGAGATCAGGGATTATGAAAAGGCCCTGATGGATTATGAGATACTGTTAAGCATGTCCCGTTACGATGCGGAGGCCCAACAGCTGCACGAACAGGTTGCCCAGCTTATATATGAGCTCAACAGGGAGGAGAATAAACCCAGGGTGGTCCTTACCAATCCTCAATCGGGAGATGACAATATCATTGATGTTTCCAGGGAGGTCAAGCTCCTGAATATAACCGGTACTATTGAGGATGAAAGTAATGTGAAAACATTACAGGTCAATGGTTTTAATGTTCCTGTTGAGCCTTTGGAAACAGGGTTTGGCTTCAGGACCAGCGTGAACCTGGCTGATGCGGATCAGATTATTGTACAGGTATCCGATGTATATGATAATACAGAAACTGTCATTTATCCTATTCGGAGAACAGAGGTGGATCCACCCGTTGTACATCTGGTTGCACCCTATGGGTCGGCTGATAATGTGCTTTATCTGGATAATAATGATCCGCAGATTTATGTGGAGGGGAAGATTGAAGATGAGAGTCTTATCTCCAGTATATATGTTGAGAGTGTACTGGCAAGTTACATTCCCAGCGACAGGAACCCGACTTTTATGGCGCTGGTAAATGTGGAGAACAAAAGCAGGATAACAGTTCAGGTGGAAGATGAATATGGAAACAGGACCGAGCGGGTCTACAGGCTGAACCGGGATGCACAGGCCTTTGAAGATAATCCCATGGGGAGAACCTGGGCCATCTTTATTGAGAATTCGGATTATGAATCGTTTCCCATCCTGCATGGACCTGCCAAAGATGTATCCATGATGCGGGCTGCACTGGCAAAATATCAAATACACAACACGATTCATAAAAAGAACATGACCAAAACCGATCTCCAGAAGTTTTTCTCCATAGAGTTACGTGATATGATCAGGAGCAACCGGGTGAAGTCGGTTCTGATCTGGTATGCCGGTCATGGTAAATATGTTAATGAAAGTGCATACTGGCTCCCGGTCGATGCTGTCGAAGATGAAGAGTTCTCCTATTATAACATCAATGCATTAAAAGCTTCCATGCAATCTTATCCCGATTTTCTGACGCATACCCTGGTAATTACCGATGCTTGTGCCTCGGGCCCCGGTTTTTATCAGGCCATGCGATCCGGACTGAAGGAGCGCGATTGTAATGACTGGGAATCGACACGGCTAAAATCCGCACAGGTCTTTTCTTCGGCCGGGTATGAAGAAGCAGCGGATGACAGCCGGTTTACCCGTACGTTTGCCAGTGTGCTGGTAAATAATCCCAACCAGTGTATTCCCATCGAAAAGATCGTGGAGAAGGTATTAGCAGCACATGAAAAAGGGAACGGGCAACAACCTCAGTTTGGGAAAATAGTCGGTATGGAAGACGAGGGCGGTACGTTCTTTTTTATCCCGAAAGCGTACTAACTCCAAAAGTCGCCATACGCTGGTGATTGGAAACAGGTTTTAAAGGATCCCCTCCAGCTTATTGACGATAATACTTTTCGGAACCGCTCCCACCTGTTTGTCAGCCACTTCACCATTCTTAAAGAAGAGCATGGTGGGTATGTTCCTGATCCCGTATCTGGCAGTAACCCCCGGGTTGCTGTCCACATCAAGTTTGGCTGTGATTGCTTTATCTTTATAGTCAGCACCTACTTCTTCAACTATGGGCCCAACCATCCGGCAGGGGCCGCACCACTCTGCCCAGAAATCAACGATAACCGGTTTATCAGATTTCAGTACAAGTTCATCGAAATTAGCGTCGGTTACTTCTAA
>JANTFK010000290.1 GCA_024763595.1 Bacteroidales bacterium
TTGTAATCAAGCAAATAAATGTGGATAGTGCCTTTGCCAAACTCAATAAACTGGAGCGCAGACGTGCCATCACGCTGGCCATCAACTTTGCCCGCAGCAACAAGTCAGTAACCACCTCCAATGTGGGAACCGCTGACTGGAAGCAGAGCCGGTTGAGAAGATACCAGATCGAGATCCAGCGCAAGTACACCCTCTCCCTGCTGTGCCTTATTTTCTTCTTTATCGGTGCACCACTGGGGGCCATCATCAGAAAAGGAGGGCTGGGTATGCCGGTCATTTCCAGCGTATTGATCTTCCTGATATATTATGTCATCTCCATGATAGGTGAGAAGTTTGTACGTGAAAGTATACTGGACCCCTTTATAGGAATGTGGATCTCAACCTTTATTCTGCTACCGGTAAGCATCTGGCTTACTTATACTGCTGCCAATGATTCGGTGATCCTGAATATTGAAACCTATTTCACCTGGGCAAAAAAACTGACCGAGCGGATACAAAAACTCTTCCGTTTTAAATGAGAATCCTGATCCCTTTCTAATGAGAATCCTGATCCTGACCAACAAAATTCCATACCCTCCCAGGGACGGGGGTTCCATTGCTACACTCAACATGCTTCAGGGACTTCATGCGGCCGGTAATCATATAACCTGCCTCTCAATGAATACCAGCAAACACTACTTCCCGGTGGAGCGTATTCCGGCTGCGTTACGCAAGAAGATAAGATTTATAGGTGTTGCCTGTGATAACAGGATAAAACCATGGCATCTGGTCCTGAACCTGCTGTTTTCCAGAGAACCCTACATTGCACAGCGCTATCATATCCGGGCATACGGGGAAAAGCTTTCCGAACTGTTATCTGAGGAAACATTTGATATCATTCAGCTTGAAGGGCCCTACCTGGGATACTATATTCCCATCATTAAAACACTGAGCCGTGCCCCTGTCTCATTACGTGCACATAATGTGGAGCACCTGATCTGGAAAAAGAAAGCCGGTAACGACTCCTCCCTGTTAAAGCGGTGGTATTTTCGTAACATGGCTTCCCGGCTGGAAAAATTTGAACTGACAGTCATCGACCAGACAGATTGCCTGGTTCCTATCAGCCCGCTGGACGCAACATATTTCCGGGAGCGGGGTTACCAGCAGCCGCTTATCACCATCCCTGCCGGTTTTATCCTGGATGCCTACCCGCAAACACCCCTCCCCTCAAAGGCGACTCTTTTTTTCATCGGGGCACTGGACTGGATGCCCAACCAGGAAGGATTGCTATGGTTTGTGGAGAAGGTTTTTAATCAACTGGTTGCCGAGTTGCCGCAAATAGAATTCCATGTAGCCGGAAGAAATGCCCCAGATCATATCATCCGGAAGCTCAGTCATGAAAGCATCGTTTTCCATGGAGAGATTGAGAATGCCGTCCTCTTTATGCAGTCATACAGAATCATGGTAGCTCCCCTGTTTACCGGCAGCGGTATCAGGATCAAGATCCTGGAAGGGATGGGGCTGGGCAGACCTGTAGTCACCACCCCGGTTGGAATTGCCGGGATACCGGCTGAAAATAACCGTGAAGTGGTGGTTGCGGATAATCCGGAAGACTTTAAATATCAATTAATTAAGCTTCTTTTAAATGATGAGGAAGCAAACCGGCTGGTCCGGCATGCACGGGCACTTATTAAAGAGAATTTTGATACCTTTGGCCTTTCATCCCGCTTAAACCAGTTTTTCAAAACAGAGGTATGATCGCTATTCAGGTAATATTCTGGGGCAGTTTCTTCCTGATACTTTATTCTTACCTGCTGTTTCCGGTGATCCTGCAATGGCTGGCCAGGCACAAAAACCTCTCCTATACTGCATACTCACCGGAAGCCTCCCCAAAAATTTCGGTGCTTATTGCAGCTTACAATGAAGAAGAGCTGATCGAAACCAAAATCTTGTCAGTACTAAATAGCGATTACCAGGCAGAGCGGCTCGAGGTACTGGTAGGATCAGACGCTTCCACAGATGCCACAAATGACATCTTACAAAAACTGCAGCAGCAATACCCCTCGCTTCGCATCTATCTTTTCCGGGAGCGCAAGGGAAAGCCCGGTATCATTAACCGGTTGGTGGAGGAATCCAATGGGGAGATCCTTATCATAACGGATGCCAATGTGATGCTCGACAAGGATACTTTAAGGGCGTTAACCACCTTTTTCAAAGCACCGGAAATCGGGCTGGTAGATTCAAGAATGATCAATACCCGGCTGAAAAAGGATGGCATATCACAGCAGGAGAAATTCTACATCAGCCGGGAGGTCAGGATCAAACACCATGAAAGCCTGCTCTGGGGATCCATGATGGGACCATTCGGAGGATGTTATGCAGTGCGAAAGTCTCTCTACAAGCCGGTTCCGGAAAATTTTCTGGTAGATGATTTTTACATCAACATGGGTGTGCTGAAACAGGGTTTTCATTGTATCAGCAATATCAACGCAAGGGTATCCGAGGATGTATCCAATAATCTGGCAGAAGAGTACAAGCGTAAAAAAAGAATCTCTTCGGGTAATTTCCAGAATCTTATGGCATACCGGTCATTGTTGGTTGGTGGACGGCCCGGAGTGGCCTTCTGCTTCTTCTCTCATAAAGTGATCCGCTGGTTTGTTCCCTTTCTGGTCATGGTCACCCTGGGGACATCACTTTACCTGGCACCCGCCCATCCTGTTTACCGTTATCTTGCAATACTGCAATTAATTGTTCTTGCCATCCCGGTTATAGACCTAATTCTGAGGAAAATTAAAATCCATATTTTACCTTTGCGGTTCATTTCACATTTTGTAATGATGAACCTGGCACTGTTGGCCGGTTTCATCCGATTTTTAGGAGGAATAGAAAACAATGTCTGGCAACCCACAAGCCGAAATCAAAATTAAGCTCAATTCCATTCCGGAGGCGCTGGAGGATATCAGGAACGGAAAGATCGTGATCGTGGTAGATGACGAGAACAGGGAAAATGAAGGCGACTTCGTATGTGCAGCAGAACTGATTACACCTGAAACAGTCAATTTTATGGCCACCCATGGAAAAGGGTTGATCTGTGCCGCCATTGGCGAGTTACGGTGCGAGGAACTTGACCTGCCCATGATGGTATCCACCAACACCAGTCATCTGAATACCGCCTTTACGGTATCGGTAGACCTGCTGGGTCATGGTACCACCACCGGGATCAGCGCATCTGACCGGGCCAAAACCCTGAGGGCCCTGGTGGATCCCGCAACCAAACCAGAGGATCTGGCTCGTCCCGGACATATCTTCCCGTTAAAAGCCAGAAAGCAGGGTGTCCTGCGACGGGCCGGGCATACTGAAGCGGCAGTGGACCTGACCAGGCTTGCCCAGTTGAAACCGGGTGGTGTGCTGGTAGAGATCATGAATGACGACGGCACCATGGCCCGTCTTCCGGAACTGATGCAAATGGCTAAAAAGTTCCATCTGAAGATAATTTCCATTAAAGACCTGATTGCCTACAGGCTGAATACCGATTCAATTCTGATCAAGGGTACAGAGGTAAAGCTGCCTACCGAATTCGGAGAGTTCAACCTGACACCTTTTATTCAGAAATCCAACGGGCTGGAGCATGTAGCCCTCACCAAAGGAAGCTGGAAAGAGCACGACCATGTACTGGTACGGGTGCACTCATCCTGCGTTACCGGTGATATTTTCGGTAGCTACAGGTGCGATTGTGGTGATCAGTTGCACGAAGCCATGAAAATGGTACAAAAAGAGGGCTGCGGAGCCATTATTTATCTGAACCAGGAAGGCAGGGGTATCGGTCTGTACAATAAGATGAAAGCCTACAAACTTCAGGAAGAGGGACGGGATACCGTAGAAGCAAACATAGAGCTTGGATTCCAGGAAGATGAACGCGATTATGGTATTGGTGCAGGGATGCTTCATTCGCTCGGTATACGAAACATAAGGCTGATCACCAATAACCCGCAAAAAAAAGCGGGGCTGGAAGGGTATGGCATGAGGATCGTAGAGATCATCAAACTGGAAATACCCGCCAATGAACACAACAAATTTTACCTGGAGACCAAGCGCGATAAAATGGGCCATTTTCTCAATATAGCCCAGTATAAACATCCGCCCCAAGATGAATATTGAATCGCTTCGTATTGTGTACATGGGTACCCCTGACTTTGCTGTGGGTCCCCTGGAAAAATTACTGGGCAATGGTTTAAATGTAGTAGCTGTGGTCACAGCTCCTGACAAGCCTGCGGGACGCGGAAAGAAAATCCGTTTTCCGGCCCTAAAACAATACCTGCTGAAGCATTCCGGGGAGATTCCCATCCTGCAACCGGAAAATCTGAAAGATCCTGAATTTGTAAAAAAGCTGGAATCACTGAAACCTGACATTCAGGTAGTGGTTGCGTTCCGTATGCTTCCGGAGGTGGTCTGGCGGATTCCCGGGAAAGGGACCTTTAACCTGCATGCATCCCTCCTGCCCCTGTACAGGGGAGCAGCACCCATCAACCATGTCATTCTCAACGGAGAGAAGGAAACCGGGGTTACTACTTTTTTGATTGATGAGCAGATCGATACGGGAAACATCCTCCTTCAGCGTAAAACCGCAATCGGGGAGCGGGAAAGCGCGGGAGAGTTGCATGACAGGCTGATGTCCATGGGGAGCGATCTGGTCCTTGAGACCATACGGGGATTGGCTGACGGAGCCCTGAAGCCCATACCCCAGGATCAGTTCATCAGTCCGCCGGATGGGCTGAAAAAAGCTCCCAAGATCTATCGCCAGGATTGCCGTATTATCTGGGAAGCCGAAGGTATCCGTATTTTTAATCTGATCCGGGGACTGAGTCCCCATCCCGGTGCTTTCACATTCCTGAATAGGGAGGGAGCAGTCCCTCTGCGCTGCAAGATTCTGGCCTCATCATTCCGGAAGGCTTCCGGTCAGGGAGTACCGGGCACCATTCAAACAGATGGAAAAAAATTCCTGGAAGTTGCCGTCAGTGATGGGTTTATCAGCGTACTGACTATCCAGCCTGAAGGAAAACGCAGCATGAAGATCAGTGAATATCTGGCAGGAACCAGGCTGGTTACCGGGTTATACCGGTTTTCCTGAG
>JANTFK010000291.1 GCA_024763595.1 Bacteroidales bacterium
CGATCTGGTTAAAGTAATTGTTTACCCGGCCAGAAAGCAACGCACGCGGGTCGAAGGAGAGGTTGTTGAGATCCTGGAACGGGCCAGGGATACTTTTGTGGGAACAGTGGAGATCTCCAGGAACTATGCTTTTCTGATCCCCGACAGCAGAAAAATGCCGTTTGATATTTTTATTCCCCTGGACAAGCTGAATGGAGCGGAGCATGGACAAAAAGCCATTGCCAGGATCATTGACTGGCCCGCCAGGGTGAAGAACCCTTTCGGTGAGATCACCGATATTCTGGGGTATCCCGGAGAAAATGAAACCGAGATGCACTCCATCCTGGCCGAATTTGAACTTCCGATCCGCTTCCCGAAGGAAGTGGAAGCTTACGCCGAAGCTATCCCTGAGGGGATCACCACAGAGGAGATCAGGCGCAGACGGGATTTCAGAAAGGTTCCCACTTTTACCATCGATCCCGCCGATGCCAAAGATTTTGATGATGCTCTTTCCATACAGTCACTGGGGGAAGGGTTATGGGAAGTAGGTGTGCATATTGCCGATGTGTCCCACTATGTTAAATCCAGGACCATCCTGGATCATGAGGCATATGAAAGGGGTACATCTGTCTATCTGGTGGACCGGGTGGTGCCCATGTTGCCTGAGAAGCTCTCCAACGGAGTTTGTTCCCTTCGCTCCGGGGAGGACAAACTGACATTTTCAGCTGTATTCAGCATGAATGAACAGGGGGAGGTATTTGATGAATGGTTCGGAAGAACGGTCATCCATTCTGACCGCAGGTTTAATTACGAAGAGGCACAGCTGATCATTGAGACGGGCGAGGGAGATTTGAAAACGGAGATGCTGAAACTCTTTGAAATTTCGCAGGTGCTTAAAAAGAAGCGGTTCGAAAACGGATCTGTAAATTTTGAGCGGGAAGAGGTAAAATTCCATCTTGCGGAGGACGGGACACCGACGGGAGTTTATTTTAAGGTACAGAAAGAGGCCAACTGGCTGATTGAAGAGTTTATGTTGCTGGCAAATAAACGGGTTGCCGAATTTGCCAGCCGGGGAGGCAAATATGAAAAAGAAGTAGCCCCCGGGGAGACAAAAGGTCATAAACCAAAGGGCAAAACCTTTGTTTACCGGATCCATGATCTGCCCGATCCCGAAAAAATGGATGCATTTACCCGGTTTATCACAAAATTTGGCCACACACTGAACCCGCAACAGCCGGGTCCGCGGCTCTCTGCAGCATTAAATAAACTGCTCGACCGGGTCCAGGGAACTAAGGAGCAGCATGTAGTAGAGATGATGGCGCTGCGTTCCATGGCCAAAGCGCGTTACTCAACCAATAATATTGGGCATTATGGATTGGCATTCAAGGATTATACCCATTTCACCTCACCCATCCGCCGTTACCCCGACCTGATGGTACACCGGTTGCTGGCCCATTACCTGGCACAAGGAGCATCCAAGAATGCTGAGACCTATGAAAAAAGGTGTCAGCAGGCTTCCGAAATGGAGCGCAGGGCAGTAGACGCCGAAAGAGCATCTGTTAAGTATAAACAAGTGGAATTTATGCAGGATAAGATAGGAAAACAGTTTGAAGGTGTGGTTTCTGGACTGACAGACTGGGGGATTTATGTGGAGATTGTAGAAAACAAGTGTGAAGGAATGGTTTCCATAAAGGGTATTGCCGATGACTTCTATGAATTTGATGAGGAGGAATATATGATTATCGGGCGCCATACGGGGCGTAAGTTCGAGATAGGAGATACAGTAATGGTTGAGGTGTTAAATGCCAATCTTTCCAGGCGACAGCTGGATTACAAACTTGTAGATATGGACAGGGAAACTTAACTTTATGGCAGTGAAGTAATTTACACCACCATGGTTGTTATAAAAGAGGAAATCAGGGAAACGATTGTCAACGTTGCCAGGAAAATTTTTACCAGGAACGGTTTCAGGAAAACCACCATGGAGGAGATAGCCATTGCTGCCGGTATGGGGAAGAGTTCGATCTACTACTATTTTAAGAGTAAAGAAGAGATATTCAGTGCTGTGGTGGAATGGGAAGCTGCGGAGTTGAAAATGCGCCTCAACCGGGTTATCAGCAAAGATGATTCTCCAATTACTAAATTAAAAGCGTATATATTATTCCGGTTGCATTATGTTAGGACGTTGGAGAATTTCTATGCTGCGCTAAATGAGGAATCCCTCTCCCACATGGACTTTATCCTGGAGATCCGGCAGAATTTTGACCTGGAGGAGCAGCAGCTGGTCAGGGGAATCCTCGAAGAAGGCATGAACAGTGGGGTATTCCAGCTGAACAGTTCCAAGATCGGAGCCATTGCCATTTCCACCATGATGAAGGGCCTGGAACTTCCCCTGATATTGAGTAAAGAACACAAAACCGACCGTGAAGAGCTGCTGGAGGACCTGATCAGGGTGCTCTTCTATGGCATTATTAAAAGGTAGTCAGGATTTTTACTCTTTTGAAAGTGCCACCATTTTATGAAAGATTTCCGTATTCTGGTAAATCCCTTTAAACTGACCGGCTCCCGGACCGTAAGCGAATACCGGGATCATGGTGGCTGAATGGTTGTGCGTAGCAAAGGACGGTTCGATCACTTTGTAATCGCCATGACCGGTAAGGGTGTCCTGTTTGGCGCTCAATGTAAATCCGCCGGTCTCATGATCAGCCGTAACCACCACCAGGGTGTTTCCGTCTTTTTCGGCAAAATCCAGGGCTACCTGAATGGCTTTTTCGAAATCAAGCGTTTCCGAAATCAGGTAATCGGCACGGTTGGCATGGCCTGCCCAGTCTATCTGGGAACCTTCCACCATCAGGAAAAACCCTTTATTATTCTGTGACAGGAACTCAATGGCCAGGGATGTGGCTTCCGGAAGAAAGTCTCCCCTTCCCTGCAGGACAGGAGGCATCCCTCCCTGTGAAAGAGTAAATCCGTATTTCTGGTCGGGGTCGAGTGATCCGGGGGCAGCCAGGGAGGTGGTATCCATGATAAACCCTTTTTCACGGGCAACGGGAAGCAGGTTAACCTGGTCGCTGCGTCTGGTGAAAAAACGGGTACCTCCTCCGGCAAAGAAATCAATGTTGGAATCGAGCAGTTGCAATGCGATATCCTCTTCCATGGAGCGCTGTTCCACATGGGCATAAAAAGCAGCCGGTGTAGCATGTGTAACAGCCGATGTAACCACAATTCCCGTACTCCACCCCAGTTTGGAAACCACTTCTGTAATGTCTTCGACAGGTGCTTTCAATGTATCAACTCCCAGTGCACCGTTGTAGGTTTTTTTCCCGGCTGCCATGGCGGTTCCGCTGGCAGCAGAATCGGTCACTTTGTGGGTTGCCGAAGAGGTAATAATCAATCCCATTTCTTTGAACCTGCTAAACTCGGATACCTGGTCGCCGTAGTAAATGGTGGTTGAAACTGCCGAGAGTCCCATCCCATCACCGATCAGAAAAATGATGTTGGCCGGACCTTCAGATGCCATATTACCCCGGTTGGAAGGGGTACATGAGATGAGAATAACAGAGAGAAGAAGAATAGCTGTATATCGCATAACAAATGTGTTTGATTTATTTTTAAACTGTAAAGAAAATAAATCTGCCGGAATTAATGTTAAAATAATGTTAGTAATGCTCTTTTAACCAGGCGGGCCGGTCGGTGGTGACCGCAGTTACGCCCAGGGAGCGCATTTCCCTGGCTGTTTCAGGATCATTGACTGTCCAGCACCATATCTCCAGCCCGGCAGCATGACAACGTTCCGCCAGCTCCCTGTCAATGATTCTGTGCATCAGGTCCACTCCGTCCAGGTTGGCCTGCAGGATGGCGTCGAACTTATTATTCAGATCCGGTTTGGACGAAGAGAGGTAGTAGCAGGGCACTTCAGGGTAGCTCTCTTTGGCCGCTCTAATGCTTTCAAAATCGAAGGCGATAAAAGCTATCTTCCCTGATTTCCAGTGCAGATCGACCACTTTTTGCAGGTAGGGCATGATCTCCGGTCCGGTTTTGATCTCGATGACCAGCATCCGGTTAACCGGTATGGTAGCCAGCACACCGGCCAGCAGTGGAATGTGTTCATCCTTATATTCAGGAAGATTGGTTTTACGGGGTATGATGGTCAGTTGACTCAATTCTGACCAGGGAGTGTTCCTGATGATCCCATTGTTCCCGGTAAGCCGTTTACTGTTCTTATCATGAAAAACAATGACCCGGTTATCGGAAGTAAGCATCACATCACACTCTGCTGCATCGGCTCCCAGCTTCCAGGCCAGTTGGAAGGAGGCCAGGGTGTTTTCAGGAGCCAGGTAGGAAGCGCCCCGGTGGCCCACATAAGCAAAGGATGGATCCGGGGGGGGTTGCCAGGCAACAGCAATGGCGGCGAACAAAAGACAACCAGAGAATGGCAGAATAAATCGCATTCGGTTCATATTCTATTAATTTTGTGAAGCAATGCTTGAGTGCAACAAAAATATATAATTTATGGCAGGCTGGCTGCGCAGAATATCAATATATTTTGTAACACCGTTAAACAGATACCATTATGCAAATCAATTTTTTTAAACGCATCCGGAAATTTTTATGGACCACCCTCATAGGGGGGGTGGTGGCATTGGCGCCCCTGACCCTGATTATCCTGTTATTCAGATGGGTGATCACTGTGATTGGACGTAACCTGACACCGGTGGTGGATAAGATTCTGCAGGGTTCCGAACCCGATCCATTTTTCAAATTTGCCCTGTACGTCATCACGTTTACGGCCATTTTGCTCTTCTTTTTTATTATCGGGATCATTGTCAGGACCCGGATGGTAAGATTTTTGAACAGGGTTGAGGACCGGTACCTGTTGAAGATACCGGGGTATAAACTGGTCAGGGAGACTGTTCAGCAGTTTTTTGGAAAGAACCGCTCCTTTTTCAGGGAGGTGGTCCTGGTGGATATATTCAACTCCGGTGCATTGATGACAGGTTTTATTACCGATGACCAGGGAGAGGTCATCACCGTATTTGTACCCACCGGTCCCAATCCCACATCGGGTAATATCTACCATCTTCAAAAGGAGAGGGTTATTAAAACCGGAGCTTCTGTGGATAACGG
>JANTFK010000292.1 GCA_024763595.1 Bacteroidales bacterium
ATATACGGTGTTGGTTACAAATTCTCCGATGAATGAAACTACTCACAAAAACCACCATATATATTGCCACCCTCTCTCTCTTCCTTTTTTTCCTGATGGGAATTATTTTTTACCAGGTATTAAAAACAATGAGTATTCGTGACCTGAACCGGGAGATGAAAGAGATGAAGGCGCCGGTGGAAAAGAACTTTCCCGTCATATGGGAACAGGGCATCAACCGTCTTCCCGGTATCGATTCCCTGGCCATTATAAAAATGAATAATACCCCGGGGGGGCTCCATGCTTTCAGGGATACGTTATTGTTTGATTCAGATGCAAAACAATATTTAACCTTTCACATCTATTCATTCCTGGTATCTGATGCTGAGGATCTCTACCAGGTCGATTTGTTCAAATCTACAACACCTACCGATAAGCTGGTCGAGCGGGTAACATTAATGATGACACTCATGGTCCTCCTGTTTCTTGCCGGGATCTTTATTCTGAACCGTTTTATATTTACCAATTTGTGGAAAGACTTTTTTCAAGCGCTGGATAAGCTGAAAAGATTCAATGCCGAAGAAGGTGCAATGAAAGCGCGGGTATCGGATATTCAGGAGTTTAATGAACTGAACCTGGTTCTGGAAAATATTACGGAAAGGCTATCCAATGACTATAAGGAGCTGAAGGAGCATACGGATAATACCACCCATGAAATACAAACCCCACTTGCCATTATCAAATCCAGGACTGAACTGCTGCTTCAATCGGAGAACTTACAGAAAGCCGACATGGAGCTTATCCGGGATATCTATAAAAGCGCTGATCACTTATCACGTTTAAACTCAACGCTGGCACTTATTACGCGAATTGAAAACCAGCAGTACAAAGAGAAATCCGACGTCAACTTTACTGCATTGGTTGACAGGCAGCTGGAAATGTTGCGGGAATTAATTGGATTGAGAAACATACAGGTCCGTAAAAAATTGTCCGGACAGGAGATCAATGTGAATATGGACCAGGGACTGGCTGATGTCTGTATTATCAATCTTTTGAAAAATGCAATCAACCATAATATTGACGGGGGGTTTATTGAGATTGAACTATCAGATAACAGTTTAATTGTAAGTAACAGCGGTGATGAGCTACCTGTGGCTTCCGGTAAACTTTTTGATCGCTTTTACAGGGGTTCAAAAAACCCTGACAGTCTGGGACTGGGATTGCCCCTTGTTCAGGAAATATGCAAATTCTACGGATTTACCATCACCCATGCGTTTAAAGATGGCCGGCATACTTTCACACTCACTTTTGGTGCCTGAACCAACCATTTCATCCCCTTCGAAATCCATATTCAATCTTAATTAACCTGTAACAGATTAGATATCAATGATATAAAGCGTCTTCGCACTTTGCCGGTGCTGTGGTTGTCAAATATCTTCAGAATATCTTCCAAATTGACTTTTAGTTTCACAGCAGTTTAAAATCAAATCGCTTATGAAACGGTCTGCATGTTTATTTGTCTTCATTTTATTTCTTTCCGCTGTGCTGCATGCCCAGTCTCCCGACTCATTAATGATTGACCGGTACGAACTGGAAGGTGTAGTCATATCTGCTGATAAACGTGAATCCAGGATCATGGAGGTTCCTGTTTCAGCAACGGCACTATCGGGGTTCGAAGTTGAGAATGAAAGAATCCTTTCCACAACCGACCTCACGGGTCCCATCCCAAACTTATATATGCCGGATTACGGGTCCAGGCTTACCTCTCCGGTCTATATACGCGGAGTAGGCTCGAGGATCAATGCTCCATCGGTTGGATTTTATATTGACGAGGTGGCGTTGTTTGAAAAGGCTACATTTAATTTCGATATGTATGATATTCAGCGGATCGAGGTGCTGCGCGGACCTCAGGGTACATTATACGGGAGAAATACCCTGGGAGGAATTGTCCATGTCATCACCAGAGATCCGGACAACCGCCTGGGTGTGAAATTGCTGGGTGAGGCTGGTAATTACGGGCATCAGCAATACCAGCTGATGGCTGGAAGTCCCCTGTTGAAAGATAAATTATTCCTGCAGCTCAATGGAAATTTCCGGAAAAGAAACGGTTACCATATTAATCAATACAATGCTAAACCGGTCGACCGGCTTAACAGCGGAGGGGGAAGGCTTAAACTCATATTCACCCCCTCACAGAAATCAAAATTCACCTGGCAGTTGTATAGCGATCTCAGCGATGAAGGAGGCTATCCATATGCCGTTGTCCCCGAAGTTGATCAAGATCTTGTTATAAATTATGATCATGAAAGCTCGTACAGACGGGAAATTGTTGGAACTTCCCTGCAGTATGAAAGAAAAGGTTCCCGCATACTGCTCAACAGTATCACGGCATTTCAGGATTTTAAAGGATTCCAGGATATTGACCAGGATTTTACTCCGGCAGATTTACTGACCGTTACCCAGGATCAGGATCAGCAGTTGATTACCCAGGAAGTGAGGATCAGCAATGGTGACCAGACAGCAAGAGTCAACTGGCTTGCAGGCACATATGGATTTTACCAGTCGAATTACCAGGAAGTTGGTGTAAGGTATGGAGAGGATGGGATCGCCGTATTCGGGCTTCCTTACAATACATTCTCCTATATCAAACAGAACGATATGACCAATTATGGGGTGGCGCTCTTCGGGCAAAGTACTGTGCGGGACCTGGCCATAGAGAAGCTTCACCTGACCCTGGGAGCCAGGGTGGACTATGAGAAAGATGCCCTCGATTATAATTATGACCGCTATATCAACAATGAAGCTTCTCATGCAGAGGATTTTGTTTCCGCATTTGACTTCTTTGAAATACTCCCGAAAATTGCAATGAAATACCAGTGGTCCGGGAACCAGATGAATTATTTAAGTGTCACAAGGGGATACAAAAGCGGGGGATTCAATACAACCTTTGAACGGGAGGAGGACAGGTCCTTTGAGCCTGAATTCAGCTGGAATTATGAGGCCGGATGGAAAGCTTCCCTGGCAGGCAATAAAGTGCACCTGGGACTGGCCCTTTTTTATATTGACTGGAAGAACCTGCAGGTTTACCAGCCGGTTCCAACCGGCCGCGGATCAATGTTGAAGAATGCGGCAAGTGCCTACAGCAAAGGTGCCGAGCTGGAAGTCAGTGCCCTTCCGGTGAAAAACTGGAAAGTGTCAGGCAGCATGGGATTCGCTGATGCAACATTCAGGCAATATTCACCGGATCCGGATGAGTCTCTGAACTATAACGGTAATAAGGTACCGTATGTTCCTGATTTTACCGGGTTTATAACTTCGTCCTACCGGATTCCCCTGCGGGGAGATCTGTTTCATGAAGTGGCCATATCGATGAACTGGAAACAAATCGGAAGGATATACTGGAACGATGCGAATGAATTTGATCAGGATCCCTACGGATTGATGGCAGCCAATATTATGCTGGGATTCTCCGGTTTCAATCTCAGGATCTGGTCGGAAAATATCCTCAACACCTCATACCGTGCCTTTCAGTTTAAAGCCATCGGAAGGGTATATGCCCAGCCTGGCAGGCCCAGGACAACCGGCATCACCCTGAGCTATCAACTGTAATCATTTTTACCGGGCAAAGGGTACGGACAACGCATGAAACCTGTACAAAAATATTCCACGCTGTTAAGCCTGTATGTTGCACAGTCCATACCCATGAGTTTCTTTTCCACCGTTCTTCCGGTGATCATGCGGATGGAAAATTATTCACTTGAAAGTATCGGGCTCATCCAACTGATGAAGCTCCCCTGGATCCTGAAGTTCTTCTGGTCTCCCTGGGTTGACAGGAATGCCGGGATGAAACACGGTTATAAGCAGTGGATCATTGCATCAGAGCTGTTTTATGCAGTCGTGATTATTTCCATTGGTTTTTTCAGCCTGGCTGTGGATTTTAAAACCATCATTGTTCTGATGATCGTGGCATTCTTTCTGTCAGCCACCCAGGATATTGCTTCAGACGCCCTTGCCATTAAGATTTTACATAAGAGCCAGCGATCACTGGGAAACAGCATGCAATCCTCGGGCAATTTCCTGGGCACCCTGTTCGGCAGCGGAGTCCTGTTAATGCTTTATGCCTCGGTGGGGTGGCGGGGACTGATGTTTCTGCTCGGCGGCATTGTACTGGTGGCCCTCCTTCCTCTCATGTTCAATGTTAATAACAGGGAGACACTGGCCCCGGCGAACATAAAGCCTCCCGGCTGGCGGGATGTGTTTACCTTTTTTCGCCCTGCCATCGTGATCCGGAGAGTGATCTTTTTAATGATCTTTTATTCAGGGATACTGGGCATTCTGGTCATGTTAAAACCATTTCTTGTTGACCTGGGGTATGAGGTCAGGAAGATCGGCTTTATATCCGGTATTTATGGTACGGCGATAGGTGCCGGGTTTGCGTTTCTGTCGGGCTGGATCATGAAGCGTATCGGGAACAGAAGTGCCATTCTGCTGATGGCGTTTTACAGTTTTCTGACGGCCCTGTTTTTCGCCATCATCCTTGTAAAGAACCCGGTCCCGGTAGTTATTTACACCGGTGTTGCCCTGCTCTGGAGCAGCTATGCGATGTCCACCGTGGTGGTATATACGGTTTCGATGAACCTGGTTCGGCCGGGGAGGGAGGGGACTGACTATTCCATACAGGTTGTGATGACGCATATCAGCGGATTATTGATTGCAGTGGCCAGTGGTTTCATTGCAGGCAGGTTCGGTTATCACGGACTTTTTAAGCTGGAAGCAACCTGGGCATTTTTGGTAATGATACTGTCCGTATTACTCTACAAGGAATATGGAGGGAGAGAACTATGGACATACTGGTTTTTAAAAAGAAAAAGGGTAGCATGGAGATTGATCCGCAAATAGTTGAAAGATATAATACACCGGGGCCCCGGTATACGAGTTATCCTCCTGCCACTGTTTTCCGGGAGAATGTAACACAGGAAGATTATCTTCAGGAGATCAGACGCTCAAACAGGGAAGGCCCCGGGGGGATTTCACTTTACCTGCACGTTCCTTTTTGTCCCCGTATCTGTTTTTTTTGCGGATGCAATTCGCAACCCGGTAATGACAAAAGTTTGATTGAAAGATAT
>JANTFK010000293.1 GCA_024763595.1 Bacteroidales bacterium
TACGCTTCAATCAGTTCCGGGTTGAGTGACTGTCCGGCCACCTTTTCGATATAGCGGGCATCCAGCTCTTCTCCCAGCATTATGATGGCATTTTTGTCGCCATCGAATTTCACATCTCCTATAGATTTGATCTTTTGTACTTCACGAATGATATTCACATCATGGGGATTGATGATCTGTCCGCCATCTTCCCAATAGACCTTGTAACCATTGTATTCTTTTGGATTATGTGAAGCTGTGACCACCACACCGCTCTGACAACCCAGCTGGCGGATGGCAAAACTAAGTTCAGGGGTGGGCCTTAACTTATCAAACAGGTATGCTTTGATCCCGTTGGCCACACAGATCCGGGCAGTGATCTCTGCAAATAGGGAACTGTTATTGCGGCAATCGTAGGCCACAGCCACACAGATCTCGTCACGGTCCTCAAATTGTTGAAGCAGGTAATTGCACAACCCCTGGGTAGCCATGCCAACCGTATAGATATTCATGCGGTTGGTCCCCACCCCCATGATCCCGCGAAGCCCGCCCGTGCCAAATTCAAGATCTTTATAAAAACTCTCGATCAGTTCGGCCCGGTCATGGTCAAGCATGGATTGAATGGCATCTTTGGATGCCTGATCAATGGGGCTTTGCAACCACACCTGGGCCTTTTCTTTCACAGTTTTCAGGATGCTATCATTTTCCATCATGAGCTGATAATTCAATTATAATAAGTTTTTTATGCATTTTTCAAGACTCTCTCTCCAGTAGGGGACCTCTACTCCATAAAACTCTTTGATCCTCGATTTGTTCAGTACCGAGTATGCCGGTCTTTTTGCCGGCAGGGGATACTCATGAGATTCAATGGGATGGACATTGCCCTTGCAGTTGATCAGGCGGCAGATCTCCACTGCCATATCGTACCAGCTGCATACACCTTCGTTGGAATAATTAAATATACCGGGAACAAAATCCAGATGGTCCGAATCCACATCGGAAATGATCTGCATAATGGCCCGGGCCAGGTCTTCGGCATACGTGGGTGTCCCCACCTGATCATATACAATTCTGAGGTCGTTTCTCTGATCCATCCGGTTAATCATACTTTTCACAAAATTCTTTCCAAAAACACTGAACAACCACGATGTCCTGATGATCAGGGTACGCGGATGGTTACCCAGCACCTGTTCCCCTTCCAGTTTGGTTTTACCATATACACTGAGGGGATCGGGAGGATCATCTTCACGCAGCGGCCGGATAATATCTCCTTTGAAAATATAATCCGTGGAAATGTGTATTAACTTTGTATGCCTGCAACGATCCAGGCAATCCCTGAAATGATACATAACATCCCTGTTCAGCAGTGATGCTTTTTCAGGTTCAGACTCTGCTTTATCCACATCTGTATATGCAGCACAATTAATGATATAATCAGCAGGATTTGCTTCCAGATAACTACTCAATGCATTTTTATCTGTCAGGTCCAGTTCCTCGATATCAGTAAAAGTGTAAATCTGCGAATAACTATTGCGGATCTTTTTAATTTCGCGGCCCAACTGACCGTTTGCTCCGGTTACCAATACGTGACTCATGTTATCTGGCAGTTATTTGTGAAAAAAGAGGAAGCTTCTTGTCTTTCTGAGAGATGATAGTATACTCCCTGTCCAGCTTCCAGTCAATATTTAAATCGGGATCGTCGAAACGTACACCCGATTCAGATGCAGGATGGTAATAGGCATCGCATTTATAGATGACTGTGGCCTCTTTTGAGAGTACCGAGAATCCGTGTGCACATCCACCAGGAACCAGTAGTTGTAAATGATTCTCTGCACTGAGTTCAATACCAAACCACCTGCCAAAAGTGGCAGAACCGGGCCTGATATCCACAGCCACATCAAAGATGGTCCCTTCAGTGGCCCGGATCAGCTTGGACTGTGCAAAAGGTTCTTTCTGGAAATGGAGTCCGCGGATTACTCCATAAACCGAATGGGACTCATTGTCCTGAATAAATTCAAAGGGTATCCCCATAGATGAAAGTTGTTGGCGATGATAACTTTCAAAAAAGTAACCACGGTCATCCTTAAATATCCTGGGTTCCAGTATGATCAACCCTTCTATTTCGGTATGTCTTATCTCCATATTTTCCTATATATCCGAGGTAAGCAACCTTTCGTTGGCTATACCCAACAAGTACTGACCATAGGAGCTGTTTTTCATCTCTTCAGCCAGCATAAGCAGCTGCTCTTTTCCAATAAACCCCATCTGGTAGGCAATCTCTTCAATGCAGGAGATTTTCAGCCCCTGTCGCTTTTCAATGGTGTGAATGTAGTTCGATGCCTGCAGCAGGCTTTCCTGGGTTCCGGTATCGAGCCAGGCCATGCCCCTTCCCATGATCCTTACGCTCAGCCTTTGTTCATCTAAATACATCCTGTTCAGGTCCGTGATCTCCAGTTCACCTCTTTTGGACGGTTGAAGGCTTTTTGCTTTTACAACCACATCATTGCTGTAAAAGTAAAGACCCGTAACGGCATAATTGGAAGTTGGCCGTTCGGGTTTTTCCTTGAGGCTGAGTACCCGGCCGCTATGGTCAAAGTCAACGACCCCGTAACGTTCAGGATCATTTACATAGTAACCGAAAACAATGGCACCATCCTGAAGAGCGGCGGCTTCTTTCAATGTCCTGGAGAACCCGTGTCCGTAAAAGATATTATCGCCCAGGATCAGGCATACTTGCTCTTTTCCTATGAAATCCTCTCCAAGAAGAAAGGCCTGTGCCAGTCCGTCAGGTGAAGGTTGAATGGTATAGCTGATTGAGAGGCCCAGGTGACTTCCGTCATCCAGGAGGGTCTGATAGAGATGCAGGTCCTCAGGAGTCGAGATTATGAGGATATCCCTGATGCCGGCAAGCATGAGTACGGAAAGGGGATAGTAGATCATCGGTTTATCATAAACCGGAATGATCTGCTTGGAGATTGACCTTGTAATGGGATAAAGCCGGGTTCCTGCCCCTCCTGCCAGTATGATACCTTTCATATTATCTGTTTAATAGCTGTTCAAAGTAGGTGATGGTTTTTTGCAGGCCTTCATCCAGTCCCAGTACGGGTTCCCAGTTATCCAGCACTGTTCTGGCCCTGGATATATCGGGTTTCCGCTGTACCGGATCATCCTCCGGTAATGGAAGATGGATGATCTTCGATCCGGAAGCTGTCATCTTGACTATTTTTTCAGCCAGCTCAAGGATGGTGAACTCCCCCGGATTTCCCAGGTTGACGGGGCCTGTTTCGTGGTCGTCCGTGGCCATCATTCGTATCATTCCCTCAATCAGATCGTCCACATACTGGAAACTTCTCGTCTGTGTGCCCTCTCCGTATATGGTTATATCCTGGTTTTGCAGTGCCTGTACAATAAAATTGGATACAACACGGCCATCATTTGGATGCATCCGGGGCCCGTAAGTGTTGAAGATCCTGACAATCTTTATTTTAACATTATTCTGATGGTGATAATCCATAAAAAGGGTTTCTGCACATCTTTTCCCTTCATCATAACAGGAGCGGGCCCCGACCGTGTTCACGTTGCCCCAGTAGCTTTCAGGTTGTGGGTGAATCGTCGGGTCTCCATACACTTCACTGGTAGAGGCCTGCAATATTTTGGCATGGATCCGCTTGGCCAGTCCCAGCATGTTGATGGCTCCCATTACCGAAGTCTTGATGGTTTTAATGGGATTGTACTGGTAGTGGATGGGCGAAGCGGGACAGGCCAGGTTATAGATCTCATCAACCTCAGCGTAATAGGGTGCAGTGACATCATGCCTGATCAATTCAAAATAGGGATGTTTAAGCAGGTGTATGATGTTCTGCCTGGATCCTGTAAAATAGTTATCCAGGCAAAGGACCTCGTTTCCCTCATTCAGTAAGCGTTCACTGAGATGAGAACCGAGAAATCCAGCCCCTCCGGTGATCAGAATACGTTTCATTTATTTCGATGGTTTAACCGGTTGACGCCCGATACTGTAATAGGAAAATCCATACTCCAGCATCTCTTCAGCATCATATATATTCCTGCCATCAAAGATAACCTTTTCCCGCATCAGTTTTTCCAGTACCCTGTAATTGAGCATCCTGAACTCCGGCCATTCCGTAACCACAATAAGGCCGTCTGTATCGATCAATGCTTCATATTTATCTTTACAGAATTCAATGGAGTCTCCCAGTTTCTTCCTGGCTTCTTCCATGGCTACAGGATCATATGCCCGGATTTCGACTCCTTCGCGGAGCAGCGCTTCAATAATTTTCAACGAGGGTGCCTCACGCATGTCATCGGTATGGGGCTTAAATGAGAGTCCCCAAATACCAATCTTTTTACCTTTTAAGGATTTACCAAAATGAGCCTTTACTTTCGCAGGAACTACTGCTTTCTGTCTTTCATTGACAAATTCAACAGCCTTGAGAATCTCGAGTGACTGATTGTATTCATCACCGGTACGAATAAGTGCTTTGACATCTTTGGGGAAGCAGCTTCCTCCATACCCTGCACCCGGGTAGATAAATTTGTTGCCGATGCGGGAATCGCTGCCAATTCCTTTTCTGACCATATTGACATCGGCACCCACCACCTCGCAGAGATTGGCAATATCGTTCATGAAGCTGATCTTTGTAGCCAGCATGGAGTTGGCGGCATACTTGGTCATTTCGGCAGATATCAGATCCATAAAGATAATTGGGTGCCCATTTAAGGTGAATGGTTTATAGAGGCGCTTCATTAGTTTTTCCGCTCTTTCTGAATCGGTACCGATCACAATCCGGTCGGGCTTCAGAAAGTCATTGATGGCAGCACCTTCTTTCAGGAATTCCGGATTGGAAGCTACATCAAATTCAATGTCAACGTTTCTTTCCTTTAAAGCCTGAGAGACCTTTTCTTTGACTCTCACTGCTGTTTTAATGGGCACAGTACTTTTTGTAGCCACCACCAGATAATCCTGCATATAGCGACCAATTTCTTCTGCTACTCCCAGTACATATTGCAGGTCGGCACTGCCATCTTCATCGGGAGGTGTACCCACGGCAATAAACACAGCTTCACAATCCACAATACTATCTTCCAGGTTGGTACT
>JANTFK010000294.1 GCA_024763595.1 Bacteroidales bacterium
GTGACGAAGAGACTTTGAGAAAACCCACCATAAGAGCCGCGTGATGCCGGAGGAGATTGCCACGTCGCTCCGCTCCTCGCAATGACCCGACTTAATTCAAGGAACAGTCTCCAGTCTCCAGTCAGCAGTAACCAGAACCCAGCAACACGCGGACGGCGGAGCAAGGCCGTACGGGCTTTTACTTTTTTGCTTGATAATAAACCACCTGATATCTCCCGGATAAAGTGTTATATATTAAGCGATTTGGCAAAGTCAATAAAGAATTTAATTGAACCGGGATTTCTCACCGCATCACGGTTAACCGCTTCACTGAGGGTTTTTCCTGAAAATATTTTCTTTATGGGTGTTTCCATTTTTTTCCCGCTCAGCGTATAGGGAATATCCTTCACCTGAATGATCTCATCGGGTACATGGCGCGGAGAATAGTGTGTACGGATAGTTTTTTTAATTTTATCTTTCAGCATGGTATCCAGCATAACCCCTTCCTTCATAATAACAAATAGCGGCATATAGAAACCGCCCCCCTCTTTTTCAATGCCAATAACCAGACTGTCTTTTATTTCCGGAAGCTGTTCCACGGCTCTGTAGATCTCACTGGTACCGATACGCACACCACCCCGGTTGAGTGTGGCATCAGATCTCCCGTAAATTATTATTCCCTGCCTTGGGGTAACACGGGTCCAGTCTCCATGCCTCCATACCCCCGGGAACATTTCAAAATAACTCTCTTTGTACCTCCTGAAATTTTCATCATTCCAGAAACGGACCGGCATAGAAGGCATGGCCCGGCTGATCACCATTTCACCCGTCCGGTTTAAAACCGGTTGTCCATTCTCATCAAAAGCTTCCAGTTTACAACCCAGCGCCCGGCATTGTATCTCCCCTGAATATACCGGCCACAGCGGATTTCCACCCACAAAAGCACTGCAAACATCGGTACCTCCGCTCATTGAAGCCAGCCACAAATCCTTTTTTATTTCCCGGTAAACCCATTCAAATCCCTCGGGGGGTAAAGGTGAACCCGTTGAACTGATGGAACGAAGGTTTGACAGATCAAAGTCTTTGCCCGGCCGTGTTCCGGCTTTCATATTGGCCAGAATATATGCCGCACTGGTACCAAAATGCTGAATGGGTACTTCTGCGGCAAATTCCCAGAGCACATTCAGGTCAGGCCAGCCGGGACTGCCGTCATACATAACCAGAACTCCTCCGCACAACAGGGACGCCTGAATATAATTCCACATCATCCATCCCGTGGTGGTGTACCAGAAACAACGGTCCCCCGGTTTGATATCATTATGAAAGGTAAGGTATTTCAGGTTTTCCAGCAAAATGCCTCCATGGCTATGGGTAATTGGCTTGGGAAGGCCTGTGGTTCCGGAAGAATACAACACCCATATCGGATGATCAAACGGCACCGGTTCAAATGTCAGTTCCGCACGATCGTTTTGAACAATCTCATCCCACAATACAGCTTCCGGTAATTGATCCCGGATATTTTTACCCCCTGTTTGGGGAATGACCACAATTTTTTCCAGCCCGCTCAATGCGCTGCTGATTGTCCTGATCTCCTTCAGCCGGTCGTATTTTTTTCCTCCATAAAAATACCCGTCAACAGCTATCAGCACGATGGGTTCTATCTGTGAAAAACGGTCCACAACCGAGTCGGTCCCGAAATCAGGAGAGGTAGCTGACCAGATCGCACCCAATGAATTTACAGCCAGAAAAGCCATGCTTGCTTCCGGAATATTGGAAATATAGGCAGCCACCCGGTCGCCTTTCTTTACACCCTGGCTTTTCAGGAACTCCCTGAAAGCAGCCACTTTTTGTCTCAGCTCCATCCAGCTGATCTCCCGCATATCCTTTCCTTCTCCTTTAAAAATCACAGCCGGTTGCCGGTCTGTTTCGTTCCTGAAAACATGTTCGGCATAATTCAGTGTCGCCCCTTCAAACCAGCGGGTAAAAGGCATGGGATCATCAGACATTACTTTTTTATAGGGGGAATAGGATCTTACATTGAAGTAATGCCAGACCGACTCCCAGAAATCCGACACATTCTCAACCGACCATTGCCACAGGGTATGGTAATCCTCAAATTCAAGACCGGCAAATGATCTCAACCACTTCATATAAGCGGCAAGATTCGAATTTTCCTTCAAATCAGAAGAAGGTTCCCAAAGCCTCACCGGTTTTGTATCCATTTTCCTGTTCTTTATTCAAATATGATTTATATATCTTTGTTTATCTTCCTTTAAAATTAATATTAATTATTGAAATCAGGAAAGCATGCACATAAAAAATGTCTTTGTTGGGTTCCTTGCAATTTTTTTTGGATTTTCTGCCTGTAAAAATCAGGATCAGTCAACCATCCGGTTGAAACAGCTGGATCAACCGGTAGAGGTCATTCGCGATAAATGGGGCGTGAACCATATTTTTGCAAAAGATCAGCACGATCTCTTTTTTGCCCAGGGTTACCTGGCTGCCCGGGACCGTCTTTTCCAGTTCGAGATATGGCGCAGACAGGCCACGGGAACCGTAGCTGAAATTCTGGGGCCCCGGGAATTCAGGAGAGACCTGGGAACCCGGCTTTTTATGTTCCGCGGAAATATGAATACCGAATTGTCGCATTATCACCCGCAGGGAGTGGAAATCGTTCAGGCATATGTTGACGGGGTGAATGCATATATTCAGGAAGCGCTGAAAGACACCGGCAATTTGCCTGTTGAGTTTAAAATGCTGAATATCAAACCAAAACTCTGGACACCTGAAGTAGTAATTTCACGTCACCAGGGACTGCTCGGGAATATTACCCTGGAACTAAACACAGGAAGAGCTGTTGCAAAAGCGGGGGCGGAAAAAGTAAATGAGCTGGTCTGGTTTCACCCTGAAAAGCCGGTTCTGAAATTCGATCCTGCCATAAACGGCTCCCTGCTGGACAGCAATATCCTGGAGTTGTACAATGCCTTCAGAAAGAGGATCCGGTTCCTTCCTTCCGATATCGATCCGGCTTTCAGAAACACAAAATCAGAAAATGCTTACGCCGGTTTGCTCAACTCCGCAATGGCTGCACAGGACCGGCAGGAAGCCCGGCTTTCCACCGGAAGCAATAACTGGATTGTAGCGGGCAGACTTACTGATAACAAACATGCTTTAATGGCCAACGATCCGCACCGGTCAATAACCATACCTTCGCTTCGGTATATGGTACATCTGGTGGCTCCCGGGTGGAATGTAATTGGCGGCGGAGAGCCCGAAATACCCGGTATATCCATCGGACATAATGAATACGGGGCCTGGGGCCTTACCGTATTCAGAACCGACGGGGAGGATCTGTATGTTTATGACCTGAACCCGGAAAATCCCGATCAGTACAAGTACAAAGGAGAATGGGAAGCCATGAAGATCATTCACGAAAACATTAAGGTAAAAGGGAAGGAAGATATACCGGTTTCGCTAAAATATACCCGGCACGGACCGGTTTGTTATATTGACACACGCAACCAAAAAGCGTATGCAGTGCGGTGTGCCTGGCTGGAACCAGGTGGTGCACCCTATCTGGCTTCGCTGCGAATGGACCAGGCCAAAAGCTGGGAAGAGTTCAGAGAAGCATGCAGCTACAGCAACATTCCGGGTGAAAATATGGTTTGGGCCGGTACAGACGGGACCATTGGCTGGCAGGCAGTCGGGATTGCTCCGGTGCGTAGAAATTTCAGCGGATTGGTTCCGGTGCCTGGTGACGGCAGGTATGAATGGGATGGATTTTTGCCCATCAAAGAAAAGCCGCATCTTGTCAATCCCGAAAAGGGATTTTTCGAATCCTCAAATCAAAATATCACCCCCGAAAATTATACTCATTGGAATGCGATCGGTTACTCCTGGTCGGATCCTTACCGGGGCGACCGTATTACCGAAGTGCTGTCATCAGGTAAAAACTTCACCATGAAAGATATGGAGGCCCTTCAAAACGACTATTACTCCATTCCTGCCCGGTTACTGGTACCTTTTTTAAAAAATATTGATTTTGAAACGGAGCAGGCGCTGGATGCAAAGAATCAACTCCTGAACTGGGACTTTATACTGAATAAAACTTCGGTGCCGGCAGGTATTTATGCTGAATGGGAAAATCAGATCATGAAGTCAGCCAATAAAAAGTTCGTCCCCGGGAAAGTGCAGCATTTAATCTCCCTTCAGCTTACAAAAGTTATTTCATGGATAAAAAATCCTGAAAAAATGTTTGGCCAGCAAGCTGTTATAAACAGGGACCTGTTTTTAAAAGAGTCTTTTTTAACAGCACTGGATATTCTTAATGAAAGGTTGGGTCGTGATATGAGTAACTGGCAATACGGACAGGAAAAATATAAGCACATTACAATCGCTCATGCTTTAGGGGGTGTGGTAAATGACGATCTGAGAAAAAAACTAAATACAGAGACTGCTCTCAGAGGAGGTAATGCTTATTGTCCCGGTGTAACAGGCAACACCCCCAACCAGACCCGGGGGGCCAGTTTTCGCATCATTGTAAATACCGGAGACTGGGATGAGGCACGTGCCATAAACACCCCCGGACAGTCCGGGAATCCGGATAGCCCATACTATAAAAATCTGTTTGAGATCTGGGCCAATGACGCCTATTTCCCATTGTATTACTCGAAAGAAAAAATAGAAACTGTAGGTGCAGAAAAATTATGGCTGAAAAACTGACCGATCCCGGCAGGGCGGGATTGTATCGAAGGGCAGGAGCGAAGGTGGAGCAACCAGGAACCATGGTCATTAGCTCGCTAAACTCGTGTCATTAGGTTGTCATTAAGTGGTCATTGGCTCGCTGCGCTCGCGTCATTAGGTTGTCATTGATCAATTCAATCTGGAACCCGGAACCATGAACTTTTTCCGGTCCCCGAGTGATCCAACTGGAAGGAGGTTTGAACTTTCCTGTCATCCCGAACGAAACCGGTACTCCGGTTGAGGAGGGATCTCCGGCTAAGACTTTGTGACCTCCCCCCATAAGAGCCGCGTAATGCCGAGGGAGATTGCCGCGTCGCTCCA
>JANTFK010000295.1 GCA_024763595.1 Bacteroidales bacterium
CTGACAAGTATTGGTGGTAATCCGGAAGCGATGCAATATTGTTCGCCCCTGAACCCGGTATTCGTGGATCTGGTAGAAACTGCCTTTGTGGCCCATATCAGGGCTTATCCGGATGCTGATTATTATCGCCTGGGCGAATCGGAATTTCCACCCGGTGGTGCCGGTGTAAAAGCGTGCTGGGATGCACTGGATGCCAAATACCACATCGGGAAAAAGTTTTCTCTGGATGAAATTCTTGAAAAGGCCGGTAAGCAATTCTTCTACAGTGAAGGACGGGCACTGGCACAGGCAGAGGGAGCTATTCAGACGCTTCGGCTTTTGGATATTCTGATTAACGAGCGCAATGTACTGCAATATGCATCCAACCCCCATGCTAAAATCAGGGGAACGTTTTTTAGCGAGCACATCCAGCCATTGGTGGAATATGTACTTCCCAGTGACAAATTCGAGTTTATGGCTATCGTGGATTATGTGCCGGCCCGTGTGGCTGAGCGTATGCACACGCTGGATTTCGTAAAAAAAGGAAAAATGGATGTAGAGATGATCACCACGATTGAAGACGACAATGTGGGTTTTTTACCGCAAATGGTCACGCCGTCTCTTCACCAGATTGTCCAAAAAATGCGTGAATACGGTCTGATAGGTTTCAGCTTCCGTCAGTTCGATATTTCCGAACACGAACCAGAAATGGCATACATGATAGAGTCTGCATGGGATACATCCATTACCCCTGAAGACAGCTACCGGCGTTATGCACTGGGTGTGGCCGGTGAGAAAGCAGTGGATGACCTGGTAGCCGCTTTTCATGGTGTGGAAAAATTAACTGAAGCGACCAACACCATGATGGGTATGGCATTTCTTTGGCCCAGTCTTTACAGGAAATATTGGAGCCAGGGAGTAAAGCCCGATCCGGCCTGGCAGGAATATTTAGTCCAATTAGCACCGGTTGAAAACCGGCTCCGGATGGCATGGTCCAAAAGCGAACCCAGGGGAAAACAGCTGATAGAAAATTATTTGAATTATGTCATATTTGCCCGGCAATATGTGCATACCCTGGATCTTATTCGCCAGGCACGTGAGGCATACGATTTTGCCCGTGAGAAACGCAAAACCGGTAACGACATGCTCTATAATCCACTCATCCGGAGAGCCTCTGATTTATTGTATGAAGCACTTCATGCCTCTGAAACCGCACTGGAGACATGGACAAAGCTGGTGGCGGATCCTTCAGATCTTGGTGTCCTGGCCGGACTAAATGCTTACGGGCACGACTGGTTACAGGGCAAGTGTACGGAAGTATACTGGGAAAGCCAGCAATATGGCAAAATGGTGGAATAATAGAATCGCAGAATTATGAAAAGAGCTTTAATATTTCTTTTATCATTGTGGTTTGTAGTTCCTGCTTTGACCCATGATCCCGACCCGGATTCCATGGGCGTAACCATGCATCTCTCTTATGAAACAGAGGATGACATCCTATCAGATTTTCTTTCCGCCGCCTATATTTACCGGTGTGTAAAACCCGGGGAGATACCCGGAAGTCCGTTACAGCAAAGAAAACTGGAACTTTCAGAAGGGAAGTTTGGAAAAGCCCTTCATATCAGGGATGGCTGGTCGGTATACAGGGGAACATTTAATGAATCGGGTATCGATCTGGACCTCATTACTGCTACAATCTGGGGTGACTGGCGGACCAAACCTCATTACTGGGGAGCTGGTAAATTTTACGGGGAAAGAGGCTCTGTAGCATTCTGGGTAAAGGCATCAGCCCTGAATTCCCCGGGTAGCCCTGATCCGGATATTGTTTTTATGCAGGGCAGCATTGCCTGGGGAAGAAAGGAGCGGGATCTTCTCAGAATTGATCTGGATAGAGATGGAAAACTCAGTGCCTCCATCAGGGATATTTTCTATCAATACCATCGCATTAAATCAAAGGAACCTGTCTGGACAGATGATCAGTGGCAACACATTGTTGTGGTTTATGATCAGTCGTATGGATTGAAACTCTATCATAACGGAAAGCTGATTGCTTCAAACTGGGAAGAAGATAACTGGTGGCAAACACCGCTGCCGGGCCTTTTTAGTCCGTTTTTACCCGAATCTTACTACGATGAGATTTTCTTTTTCGATTATCCCCTGAACGACAGTGAAATAGCATCTCTCTATTCTTCTAACTCACTACCTCCGCGTAAAAACAGAAATAGCAATCCGGATGGGTCAGAAAAAGCAAGGTTACTTTCCGGTTACGGCGATCTTGATAACCTGGATCTCCCGGTTCTTGTTACTGGCGGGGATATGTTGTCCATGAAACAGACGGAGATAGCCGATTGCCACGATGAAAAAATTCCTGCATGGTGGGTTATGGATGGCCGGTATGAGCTTGCCTGGCCCCATCCTTATCTGTTATTTACATTTATTCTCGGTGATGTTGATTTTCATGGTAAGAAGCTTGATATTGATTTAAAAGCGGGTGAAGCAGCCAACTACATCTCACTTGAAGGGGTACTCGACGGAGTGGAAGTGATGTCAGGGAAGAAAATCATTGATCTAAACAATTATCCCTATTATTTCTATTCCGCTAAGATTGATGTGAAGAATCCTGCCTCGCTTCATTTCCCACTGGTTAAAACATATGGAACACCACCCGGCCTGGTGGACAGAGGCAGCCTGAAACTTCCGCTCAGTGGCAATATACGGATACATGAGGTACAGCTCTGGAATGTTACAACAAGAAAGGAAGCATGCAAAGCGGATATAGACTGGCGGTTATCTTATCAGGAAGACCGGTCGGCCCTTGATTTACGATACGCTGACGCTTTTCTGAAACTGAAATGCCCGGAAGAAAGGACACTGTTTGTGCGTTCATCTGCCATGGGGAAGGGAGGCCAGGAACCTGTAATTCCGGTGTCGGCTGACCCGGAGTTTGTTGAGCTCGCCCCCCTGCAACCCTTTCATTTTTTTGGACCTGATCTGAATCCGGATATGGCAATTGATAAAATCGGACTCAACTTTTACGTAATTCCTGAGACAGCATCCGATGTTTTATGGGTTACATTAAGGGATCCGGCAAATCCGTCCAGGATATGGGCCAGGACCGTTATCCGCATATTGTTTAAGGAACAGGGTAAACCGCAAAAAATTGCGTTGGAACTGGATCCGGTCGATATTATGCTGGCCAGCGATGAGAGGTTATGGGTTGAACTTAAGTTTGCAGAGAGTGAGCGCATTACCGCGGGAAACGGAAAGTGTCCGGAGATAAATGTGGTATTGAGCAAGGATAGCAAAAAGTCTCTTTCTGATTATACTTTCTTTGAAATGATTCCTGCCCGGATGCAATATATGAAGGAATATAATTATCAGCCCTGGCTTTTTACGGGAGAACAAAGGAATGATGATGTGAATTTCTGGACAAATTTTGGAGGGCCTTATGATATGTGGTACCCGCCCGGGGCGGTATTAAGGCACGATCCGGATAATGAAATGGCAGGCATATATAAACAACTTACAGGTGACAGGGGATATATTTATGGCGGTGTCTTTGAAAAACCATCCGTTCAGTACGATAAACCTGAAATTTCAGAAAACATACCCCGTGATGCACCTTCATGGGCCGTCTGGGAGCGGGAGATGTATCAAAAGCAATTGCAATCGGTCCACTGGATAGCGAATATGCAGCGAAAAGATGGATTCTTCTGGGGAGGGGCCAATGATGATGTATTAATTCCCCTGGGTTATTCCGCTATTCCATTGATGGGTGATGAAATTTCAAGAAAGGCTTTTCTGAGGCTTTATGACGGACTTGAGGAATCGGGTGTTTTCAAAGACGGTTACTGTGATATATGGCCAATCGACTATCTTCATATTACAGATTTTATTTGCAGCAGGGGACTGATGGTTCCTTATGCCCTGGGAGATCCTTATGTATTCGAAAGAGAGATGATAACAGCCCGGGTCTATAAGGATATCATGGACAGAAACAATGCTGAACGGGCCAGGAAAGGATTACCTCCTTTTGCATTCAACCGTGCATCGCAAAATGAAGAACCAAAATTCTGGGGAGAGAAGCGGGTTCAGGACTATGAACTAACGCAGGTGCACTGGTACTGGGGGAAAACCCCGGAGCCGGAGCCACACCATATAATAAACAGGAATGAACTTGCCCGTGAGATGATGCAGGTGGCCATCAAATACGATAGAACAGCAGCGTATGAATGGACAAAAGCAATGCGGCATACGGATATGCAGTCACGTGCACCCGGAGGACAAAAGCTTGTGACAGCTGCACTGGGAGGAAGGCTCCCGGGACGAATAGAAGCTTTTCCTCATGCCATGGTTGTCAGCTGGGATAATCCTGATCCGGATATTGCCCGTCTCGTTTATGAAGCAGATCATGAGACCGTGAAGATCAGCCTTTATAATTTTAAGCCGGAACCACAAAAACTCAATATGCGATTATGGCGGGTACTGAAGGGTCTGTATTTGTTACAGGTTGGCAAGGATTTGAATGATGACGGAGAAATTGATGCTGAAAAAGATATTTTACAGGAAAGGCGGATTGATCTGCAAAGATTTTCCACCCTGGAACTGGATATCCCATCCAAAGAGAACATCGTTGTTCAACTAATCCTGATCAGGCAAACTGACCGGCCGGCCACATTTCCGGATCTGGCCATTCATCCTGTGAAGGATATAAGCCAGGAGGGAGATGAGTTAATGGTGACTGTTCATAATATTGGGGATGGTATTGCACGGAATGTGCCGGTTGAAGTGACAGGCAGAGATGGAAGCGTACTGGTGAAAAGTGTTATCCCTGTGATGCAAGCCCCGGTCAACCTTATACCAGTTACCGAAACTGTCGAATTTGATCTGGCAGGTAAACAATGGCACAAAATTGTCATTGACCGGAAAAATAAGATAGCAGAAATCTTTGAGGAGAATAATGAAGCGGTTAATCCATTAGAACAAAACCGGACCAACTAAATAACTTAAATATATTATACTTAAAAATCTAAAATAAAAATTAGAAAAAGTGATGTATTTT
>JANTFK010000296.1 GCA_024763595.1 Bacteroidales bacterium
AATAGAAATTAAATTAGAAATTGTATTTTCGAATAGTTTTTCTATTTTGAAAATTTAAATCTGTTTTGATACCTGTGTTCTCATCACTGCTTCGTGCAGACTACAAGAAAAAAGATTATTATTAACCGTTTTTTATGTTTAACTCATTATTAACTCAAAAACTTTTACTTATGAAGAAACCGTTAGTTTTGATGCTGTTGTTTGCGGTGATGGGGTTTACCCTTTTCGCCCAGACAACTTCAATTACCGGCACGGTAACCAGCAAGGATGACGGAGCGCCCTTACCAGGTGTTGCTGTCGTTGTTCAGGGGACAACTGTGGGAACCGTAACGGATGTGGATGGCAAATATACACTTGCCGTTCCTGCCGATGCAACCATGCTTGAATTCAAGTTTGTCGGAATGAAAACCGTGGATATGCAGATTGGTTCTCAAACAACCATTGATCTGGCCATGGAACAGGATGTTCTCGGGCTTGAAGAAGTAGTGGTTACCGGTTTGGGTACAAGCCGGGCAAAGAAAGCCCTTGGTTATTCTGTTCAGGATGTGAAAGGGGATGAACTCACTACCGCCATGGAACCCAACGTGGTGAACTCACTGCAGGGTCGTCTGTCCGGTGTGCAGATCACCAATTCCTCGGGTAGTGTTACCTCCGGATCCAGGGTGATCATTCGTGGAATGAGTACCTTAACCGGAAACAACCAGCCCTTGTGGGTGGTTGATGGTGTACCCATTCTGAACTCTTATTCCAGCAATGGTGCTTATGGTGGTGTGGATTATGGTAATGCCGCTTCAGACATCAATGCTTCCGACATTGAAAGTATCAGTGTGCTGAAAGGTGCCAATGCTGCTGCCTTGTATGGCTCAAGGGCTGTAAATGGTGTAATTCTGGTTACCACAAAAAGTGGCAAACTGCAACCGGGGGCCAAAAAAGGACTCGGCATTACACTCGAATCCAACTGGATGTGGAGTACACCTTTGCTTCTGCCTGAATACCAAAACCTCTACGGACAGGGTTCCGGTGGAGAATTTGCCTATGTAGGAGGTGACTATTCCGGAACCAATGACGGAGTGGATGAAAGCTGGGGGCCGCCCCTCGACACAGGGCTCATGATCCCTCAGTTTGACAGTCCATACGATCCGGTTACCGGGGTTCGTACGCCAACGCCCTGGATTTCTCATCCGAATAATGTTAGAGATGTGTTTGTTACAGGTTTGAATGCTACCAACACACTTACATTGCAGGGTGCTGATGAAAAAGCCAATTTCAGGTTGTCTTTGGGAAATCAGAAAGTTACAGGTATTGTACCTAACACCGATCTTAACAAAAACAGTGTAAACCTGAGTGCAGGATTAAATGTAACCAATAGGATCAGGGTAGGAGGTAATATTACCTATATTAGTAACAAGAGTGGAAATATCATGCAGGGTGGTTACAGTGGAGGAAACATACTCCAGAGTCTCAGCCAGTGGTTTGGCCGCCAGGTGGATACCAAAGTACTGGAGGAAAGATGGCAGGAAACCGATCCTGTGACCGGAATGCCATTTAACTGGAACCACAGTTATCACAACAATCCCTACTTCGTGCTGAATAAAGCTACTCATTCCAGGGACCGGAACCGGGTGCTCGGGAATATTAATATTGATTGGGACCTTACCTCTTACCTTAGTTTCCAGGGTATGATTGGTAACGACTATTACAGTGAAGCCCATGAAAACCGTACACCAATGGGATGGGTTGGAGACCCACTTGGGGGTTTTAGTACCAATCTGACTTCCAGGAACCAACTGGATGCCAGAGGTACCTTGAATTTCAATAAAAACTTTGGAGATCTGAGTGTGGTAGCTGTTTTAGGTGGTGAATATACCCATTACAACTATTTATACCATTCCACCAGTGTGCCCGACCTGATTGTACCCGATCTATATTCGGTAAGCAACGCCGCTGCACAGGCCACTACAGGATATTCCCAGAGCCATACCGAACTGCAAAGTGCTTTCGGTCAGGTAAACCTCGGGTTTAAGAATTACTTATTCCTCGATCTTACCGGCCGGAATGACTGGTCTTCAACATTGCCGCTGGATAACAACTCCTATTTCTATCCTTCTGCTTCGCTGGGATTTGTAGTTACAGAAGCATTGGGTATGCAGTCCAACGCACTCTCCTATTTGAAGTTGCGTGCCAGTTATGCTGAGGTAGGTGGAACGGCCGGTGCTTATGCGCTGCAGGGTACGTTCGGTGCAGGTCAGCCTTTCAACGGCAATCCTTCACTTACCTATACCAATACTATGCCTCCTGTAGGTCTTTTGCCACAGGCTAAAAAATCTCTGGAATTCGGATTTGAATCGAAATTCCTGAAAAACCGTGCAGGACTGGATTTTACCTATTACAAGGAAAACACGATCAATCAGATCATGAGCATTGATGTATCCAGAACCACGGGTTTCAGCACCCAGACAATTAACGCTGGTAACCTGCAGAACAAAGGTATGGAAGTTACTTTGTGGGCTACACCGGTTCAGACACAGGATTTCTCCTGGAATCTGTCGGTTAACTGGTCCAGAAACCAGAATGAGGTGGTTGAATTGTATGGTGATATGACAGATATGACCGTATTTTACATGTCCTGGGGAACTTATGCCAAAGCCCGTATAGGCGAACCTTATGGACAGATCATGGCTTACGATATCGTACGGGAAAATGCTATACCTCACTACAAGGATGCCGCCGAAACCGTGATTGACTATATTGAATATACCGGTCGTCCGGTGGTTTCTACTTCAGGTAACTATATTAAAACACCTTACCGTACTTTAATGGGTAATGTGATGCCCGACTGGTTTGGAGGCGTAAACAATGCCTTTAACTTTAAGGGAGTGAACTTCAGTTTTATGGTTGACTTCCGTAAGGGCGGACAGCAATACTCCGTAACCGACTGGTTCGGTCACTATGCAGGCGTGCTGGCCGGAACAGCAAAGATCAATCCCAATGGAAAAAATGAAAGAGAAGATGTTGCCGACGGTGGAGGAGTATTGGTTGAAGGTGCTGTTTACGGACGGCTTGATGCAGACGGCAATGTAGTGTTTACCGATGCCTCCGGCACCGATGTAACCACTCCCATAGCCAATGACTCTTACGTAAATGCCGAAGACTTTTATCATAACTACTGGGGGAAACCCGGTTTATCCATTTTTGATGCCAGTTTTGTAAAACTGCGTGAGGTTGTTCTCGGCTACACTTTCCGTAATGTAACTCCATGGCTGTCTGGAATTAATGCATCCATCGTAGGAAGGAACCTGTGGCTTATCCACAGCAATATTCCCGACGTGGATCCTGAGAATGCTTTCAGCGCCGGAAATACGCAGGGTGTTAACAGTAACCCTATTCCTTCTACCAGGACCATAGGATTCAACCTGAAGTTCACCTTTTAGTTAAATTGTAATTTTAAAAATTAAAGAATATGAAATATTTAATAAAATTTAACAAGGTATTCCTCGCATTGGCACTGGTCCTGGCTTTTGGCTCATGTACCAAAAATTACGAGGAAATCAATACCAACCCGAATTCTCCTACCGATGTGCCGGGTAAAAACATTTTTACCAATGTTATTATAAGTAGTGTGGGCAATGAATTAGGCGGCTGGATCCAGCATACTTACCTGGGTGGCTGGTCACAACAATGGTGTAAAGTACAGTACATTGATGAAGACCGTTACCAGACCAGGAACATGACCGGATATATGGAAGGTCCTTACACCGGTACGCTTATGGATCTGCAAATTATAATTGACAAGGCCACACAGGATATTGCCGATGGTAATGAGGTAGCCTCAAATACAACCCTGCTGGCTGCGGCCAAGATCATGCGGGTGTGGATTTTTGATTATCTGACCGACCTGTGGGGAGATGTGCCTTATACCGAAGCTCTGCAGGGATTGATGAAAGATGGGATCACAACGCCCAAGTATGATACACAGGAAAGTATCTATGCTTCTTTCTTCAATGAACTGGAAGACGCCAACAATATGCTGGATCTTTCTACTGCAACATCCTTCGGAAGTGCCGACCTGTTGTTTGGCGGCAGCCCTGAAAAATGGAAGCGTTTTGGCAACTCATTAAGGTTGAGGCTTTTAAACCGTGTTGCCGGTACGCCCTGGTCGTTTACCTACAATATGGTGGGTGGAACCCAGGTAACCACCGATCCGGGTGCTGCAGCTTATGCTAATGCCGATGCAGATATTGGAGCTATTTTAGGTAATTCCTCCAAATATCCCATCATGGAAAGCAATGCTGATGATGCCAAACTGGTTTATCCGGGAATACCTTACAGAAACCCGATTTTTAATGCACTCTACTCACGTACCGACCAGGCCATCAGTGAGACCATGGTGAACTGGCTGCTGGCCAGATCCGACCCGAGGTTGCCTGTGTATGCACAGAAAACCGTAGCCAGTGATACTTCTGCCTGGCCTGAGTATTATGGATTCCAAAACGGTAGCGACAAAGCTTCGGCTTTCTTCCCGCAAATTTCGTTGTTGGGAACAGCTGTTGCTTATGATGAACATGCACCTTTGTATATCCTTACTTATGACGAGGTTCAATTCATTATTGCAGAGTACCAGATGCGCCAGGGCAGCGATGCTTCAGCTCAGGCTGCTTATGAAGCCGGGATCACCGCTTCAATGGGTCGCTGGGGTGCCGATATCGGTACTTATCTTTCCGATCCGGCTGTGGATTGGGCTACTGCCACTACTGACGGTGAGAAATATCAGCGTATTTGCGAACAACGCTGGGCAGCTATATTTGGACAAGGTGTTCAGGCATATAGCCTGGTTAGAAGAACCGGATTCCCGGAAAGAGTATTTGAATACGAACTTTCCGGTACATTTTATCCCGGTTTAGGCCTCCCGATCAGAATATATTATTCACTGAATGAAGAGGTTTATAACTCTGCCAATCTCTCGGAAGCAAAAACACGTCAGAATATT
>JANTFK010000297.1 GCA_024763595.1 Bacteroidales bacterium
AATTTCAGGGTAGAATCATCCAGTTCGATGATACCCCCTGTCAGGTTGTTACATCCGTCGTTCCCGTAATATTTCATCTCATCCACACGGATCTCAAGCCTTGGCAGTTCTGGCAGCAGACCATCCGTACCGGGTTTTATCTCTTTCCCCTCCAGGCTTGAGACGATCCAGATATCATGCAGCCTGACCCGTAAATCGGGACGCTTTTCAACAATTTTTACCAGGGTATATTCAATGGAAGAGGCATCGGCCGGAACTTTAGCAGCGTCCAGTTGTTTTTCCCGAACTACGATCTTATAGAGAAACCCAGCTTCGAATTCGAATCCTTTGATGGTTCCATAAAAAGGTTTCCAGGCTGAGGGATCAGGTGTTTCCCCCTGTTGCACCTGCAGACAATGCATGGGGCCAACTCCCGTGCAGGGTACTTTCAGACCGTTGATCCAGTAAATATGCAGGTCAGGACCGTTTCGGCCCTCACCGGAACAGGCCGTGAGAAAAAGCATGACGAGCAGCAGCATTTGTTTGTGCATAGCGGCTTGGATTAAAACAGGTTACACGAAATTTATACAAACTGGTAGAGAAACACAACTACTCCTTTAAAGGCATGTTTCTTATTGCCCCTGATCTCCATGACCACTTCAACTTCTGCCTTGGCGGTTCCTCTCAGATTAATGATCGACTTTAGCCTTGTCCTGATCCTGATCTCACTGTTCACCACCACCGCCTCTCCAAATCTCAGGTTCTCAATGCCGTAATTCACCAGCATGGTAATATTGTTGACTTCAATAATCTGGTCCCACAGGTAGGGGAGAAGTGAGATGGTCAGATACCCATGAGCAATGGTTTCTCCGTAAGGGCTCTCCTTTTTTGCTCTATCGGTATCCACATGAATCCACTGATGATCCAGGGTGGCATCGGCAAACCGGTTTATTTGCTCCTGGGTGACCCTGTGATAATCTGATACCCCGATCTCTTTGCCAAGCAGTTGCTCAAACGCTTCGTAACTGTTTATAACCAGTTTTCCCATGATGTTGATTTTTAATGTAACAACAAATTATTTAAAAAGCAGTGTGGGATCAAGCGGATATCTCCCGAACCGTTTGCCATAAATGGCCACTCCGCCCGGTAACGCTTCATCCACCTCAAACCTGATATTCACCACACCGTTGCGGTTATCCTGTAACAGCCGAACGGGTATGTCGGATTTACACAGATAACCATATGAACCAGCCTCCCGCAGTTTCCGGTCCCTTTTCTGGGAAGACCAGGAGAGCACGCCCCGGTGATCGGCCGGATCATCTGGGAGGAAGAATTGATCCACCACCTTGCCGTTAACCCTGACGCGGAGAATGGTAGGGTACCTGTCTGTGTCGGTCATGGGATAAGCGTTTGGATTACGGCTCGGATCAAATGTTCCTTTCCCTCGCATGTAGTCACCTCCTAATTCTGTTAATACCGCGCGGTCCTTTCCATACAGTTTTTTAGCCGAGGCTTCGAAGACCAGGGTTACCTTGCTGATGGAATCGGGATTCAGGGAAGATGGGATTGGTACGTCATAGGAGAAAAATCCTGATCCTGCTCCATTTGTTTTCAGTCCGTCCAGTATGTTCCATTGTCCAAGCGTCCATTGCGCACCGGTAAAAGAGGAAGGGGCAAATGTGAACCTTGTCTTCTGTCCGTTATTTACAGTACCGTTTACTTGATCGTCCACTGCCTCATCTGCTGCCTCCTCCACCAGGAAACTGGTAAAATTCAGGTGATATACGTATGCATGCTCATCCCGGAGCCTGAGCCGGAGGTGATACAACCCGGGAGTTGCCGGAAGATCCAGGATAAGCGGATCAAGTTCACCGTTGAAATAGGGTAGAGAAGGGATCCGGCACGTATCAGATAATATATGACTGAATCTTCCATCCTGTCTCCTCCCCGACAACTCATAATCCAGGATATAGTGGCCGGCAGGAATCCTGTCGGTCATAACGGAAAGATAGAGCGGGACCTCTACCCGGGCTGCGGGTTGAACGACCCTGCACAGCTCAGATCCGGTGGAGAGGTAGATATCGCTGTGCAGATGCTTCAGCTCCATATCCGGAATAAAACCGGAGAAACCGGGAAACTTTTCGCTCCGGTCATACCTGTAGTAACCGTTCCACTCATTGATCACATCATGGTGCTCGGTGTACAGCCATCCACTCACCTTCGGGTGTTTCCTAAACTCATTCATCATGACGTGATAATCCCAGCTCCAGTCCACATCTCCGGTACTGCCCTCATAACCCCATACATTCCCGCATTCACTGTTGAACATTGGGGCAGCGGTCTGGCGGTTCCCACCGGTGAAATTCCAGGTGGAACCCACATAGGTTTTTTCCTCTACATTGTCCAGGAACTTCTTCCATGCATACCCGGGCAGGTAGGCATGCCAGCTATTCAGATCGGTAACCACATGATCATAATTGCAGGGTGAGTTATCTTCTATCAGCCGGCTCCGGTCCAGCTTCCTGGCTTCGCTGAACATGGTTTTGACCCACTCCTGTGTGGCCGGCCGGTACAAACGCTCCTTTCCTTCATGCGAGAAGAGACCCCAGGTCTCATTGAAAAGGACCCAGGCAAAGATAGAGGGATGGTTGTAATCTCTTTCTATCATCCGGCGCATGGTATATTCCCATTCATGCCTGGCCGTATCATCCGGCTCGCCCCAGAAATTTGGTACATCGGCCATAATTAAGAGCCCCAGTTTGTCGGCCCAGTACAGTTTTCTGGGAACCTCTGCTTTGATGTGAATCCGGTTCCCGTTTAGTCCGATCTTCCTGGAACGGATAATCTCATCGCGCATAAATGCATCGCTGGGATAGGTGTAGAATCCCTCCGGATGGTAGGCCTGATCGAGGCAGAGCTTCAGGTAAAGCGGTTTATTGTTCAGAGCCACGTAAGGGTAACCGGTCCCGGGATGCTTCATCACACTGATCTTCCGCATCGCAAAATAGGAAGCGACCTCGTCAAAAATGGTGGTATTGTTGTGTAGTTGAATATGAACATCATAGAGATAAGGATCATTCAGTTCCCACCGTTTCTGTCCCGGAATGGTTACGTCGAACGAGAACTGTTTCGTGCTCCTGGGAATCCTTGGAGAGGTGATAATCCCGGGGATCTCGTGATGGGGAAAGGAGAGGTTCACAAAGAGCGCTTCATCTGCGGCCCTGTCCAGGGCAACAGTTACGGTTACTTTACTACTGTCAATATCCGGTGTGAAGTGGATGCTTGTAAATGCGATCCCACCCCTGCCTTCAAGGTAGGGGGTCTGCCAGATTCCTTTGGCTTCCCCGTAACCCTGTTTTCCCTCCAGTTTATAGGGATGGGGGGAGTCGTCCACCCGAAATACCAGTTGATGCTTTCGCCCCGGAACCAGATACCCGGTAAGATCAAATTCAAAGGGTGTATAGCCACCCTGGTGCTTACCCACCAGTTTCCCGTCCAGCCAGATAGTGGTTTTCCAGTCGCAGGCCCCGATCACCAGGAAGATCCTTTCATGCTCCCATGATTCAGGGACTTCCAACAGGCGACCATACCAGGCTATATCCGACAGGTTCTCCACCCCGGAGAGGGGGGAGCCCCACGGAAAAGGCACCAGAATCGTCTCGTCGAACTGCGGATCCCTGAACCACTTCTCATCCAACCCCACATCCAGGCTGTCAAACCTGAAATCCCAGGCTCCGTTAAGATTTACCCATGCTTTGCGCTGAAAATCCGGCCGGGGATGCTCGGGCAAAGGGATCTGCTGCGAATAGGTATACAGCATACTCCATGAAAGCATCGTGAATATTAACAGAGGTAAAACCGGGAACCCGGCAGGTCGATTTTTCATGAGGGCATACTTTTAATGATTACTGTTCCGCAGCTGTTGCAACGCTTCAGCAAACTGTTTTCCAAGGTCCACATATCCTTCACTGTCATAGTGCCAGGGATCTGAATATTTATAATACCGTGTCGTCCTTACAATGGCAGCAGCAGCATCGGTTCTTGCATATTTTTCCTGGGCGTATTGAACCAGTTCTCCACGGTCCCAGACTTTACCGTCATCATCGTTCCACGAATCGGAGATCTTACCGATCACCACAGGCAGGTCATCTGTAAGGAAAGATGCACGCAGCAGGTCCATCAGGCGTTTCAGGTTCGTATAATAGCGCATGGCCAGTTCTTCTGAGTAAGCTCCGTCAGACTCCCCCTGCATCCAGATAATTCCGGCGGGCACCAGTATATCGGGTGTTCCGTCGCCGTCAATATCATCAACACCCATGGCTCCCCTGACCGTTTGCAGGAAATAATCATACTGATTTAATCCTGTTGTGCCGGTATAATCTGCCTCCCAGCTTCCGAATCTGCCGGCAGCCAGGCTGTCGATGGAGGAACCGCCCCTTGAATACTTGATGATCGCTATTTTTTCATTTGGATGAAGCTCTTCCATTCTCTTGGCAAAGGAGAGTTCGACACCAAACCTATCGGAAAGAGAATTGGATTTGCCATCCGATGAGAAACCCGCTCCATGGCCCGGTTGAAGCACTTCCCATATACCCAGTCCCCCGCCCGGCTGATCATCTCCCACCGGGTTTCCATGAAAGATCCATATATTGTCCTGGGGCTTCCTGAGCTCTCCTGGTAGTTCACTGTTGTATCCGTACCCGTCCATATTGGATTGCCCCCCCAGATAAAATAACTGTATGGTATCGGCCCGTGGTTGCTGCCCGAATAGTGTCAATTGAGAAATTGAGATGGCAATCATGATATAGCATTTGTTTTTCATCGGTATGTTTAATTAAAAAATGTAATGAACGTTTTATTCTTCTGATGATATTCATGAGGATGACTAAGACCAACCGGGTCCACGCGCTCTGTAAACTTCTGTAAAACTACCCAATTTATAAAAATCGAACAACCTGAGATTCACCATTCCCAGGGAGAACGTTTTTTCAAGCGGTATCCTGAAGA
>JANTFK010000298.1 GCA_024763595.1 Bacteroidales bacterium
GTAGTCAATGCCGGGCATACCGTAATTAAACCGGGCACTTCCTATCCACTTGAAAAACATCCATCTCACCATCTCTTTTCATTCACGCAGGGGAGGACCATCGATGAGTATCAGCTGGTGTACATTACAGAGGGAAAGGGGGTGGTGAAAACTGTCTGGTCTACCGGAGGCACGGATTCGGCGGCATCGACTGGAAGCAGCGGGATGAGAACGGCCGTTATCAGTGTATGAACTGTATTGCCGGGGATCCGTTACCTGCAGCCGGGACAACCGTTTACCGGCTGGTGTCGGTGAGCCTGATGCCCCTCTATTTTAAATCAGGACTGCTGGAACCTGCTGAACTGAAGCCGGTGGTGGATGAGATATACATATTTTTCAAAAAGAACGGTATTTTGACTTCCCACACAGAACTTGTATCTTCAGATCATCAGCGATCGGTGGGTTATGACTACGGATTGGTTCTTTACTCCATGCTTCAAACCGGAAGCAAAGGGCAGCATGAGGTCTATAGAAAGACCCTTGATATCGTGGATGAGACAGGAGCCTGGAGCGAGTATTATGAGGGGGAGCCCCCCGGCGGTACCCGGTGCAGGCCGTGGGAGAGTGCCATCAACTTGGAAGCACTTATCAAGTATGCAAAACAGTATCAGGAATAGATAACCACAAATTATACAATGCATTCTATTAATATGACAAACAAAGAGAGAGTAATCAAAGCACTGACAGGTAAAAAGGTGGACCGCCCTCCGGTCTTTGTCAATTTGACTCCCCAGACAGCCAGGAAACTGTCGGATCACCTGGGCATGCCTTATGAAGAGCCCCTGGATTCATTGCTATCCACCCGCATTTCGCACATGGACCTGCTCACCAGTCTGGGTAACGATTGTGTGGGGATCTCAGCATGTGCCCCTTATGGCCATCCCACCCGGAAGCGGGAGGACGGACTGATCGTCAACGAGTGGGGCATGGTGTTTCAGAACATTGGTCTCTACAGTGAATTTGCCGAATTTCCACTGGAAAATGCAGCTACTGCGGCCGATATTGAAAACTATCCCTTCCCCGATCCCAATGCGGTCGGACGGTATGATGAAGCAAAAAAGACCGTGGAGAAATATGGAAAGGAGTTTGCTGTCGTAGGAGATATTGAGACCTCCTTCTGGGAGACCTCCTGGTACCTGGTGGGGCTCGAAAAACTGATGATGGACATGATGCTGGAAACTCCTTATGTGGAACCCCTTTTCGACCGGGTAATGGAGATCAACCTGGAGATTGGCAGGAACCTGATCAGGCTGGGAGCCGATATTATCTGGGCCGGTGACGATTTTGGATCACAGCACGGCATGTTACTCGATCCGGTAACCTGGAGAAAGTATTTTAAACCCAGGATCAAATATATGTTCGAGGAGTGGCGCAGGGTTAACCCCGGTATCAAGATTGCCTGGCACACCTGTGGTTCTGTGATCCCCATCATTGATGATTTTATTGAGATCGGCCTCGATCTGCTCAACCCGATGCAACCGCTTGCTGCAGATATGGATGCGGAGAATGTGAAACGTGTGGTAAATGACAGGATGATGTATTTCGGGGGAATTGACATCCAGGACCTGTTGCCTCATGGCCCGGTGGAGAAGATCAAAGCGGAGGTAAAAAGGATCGCAGGGATTTACGGAATGCATGGTGGCTACCTGCTGGCACCGGCACATAACATCCAGGATGACACCCCCGTGGAGCATATCCTGGCTTTTTTCGAAGCGGTGAAAGCATTGTCTGAGTAGTCGTTGTTGTCTGGCCCTCAATTGAGGGAAGCTACAAATAAACGATTTAATACCCTGATTTTGTAAGCCGGATTTGTGGGCGCATCTGTGAAACATCTTCCTTTTCGACTCTTAGGAAAAGATGATGTTCCCAACAAATATGCACTTCACATGATTCGCATCATATCTGTTACCTCGCTTTTACTGTCTCATTTATTATCCCAGATCTCTCATGCCCAGGAACTTAAAGTGTACAGGGTTTCAACCCCGGCACCGGAAAACCTGTGGACCGCCTGGGAGGCCCTGACCGGTCCCTGGCTCTATTTCGATTTCGGACAACCCTGGGACCGGGCTGATGTGAGGGTGACAAATATTGAATACGGTGGATCGTATAACCTGCATACAGAATACCACCGAAGTCCTGAAGCCCGGCAATGGATTGAAAGCCTGGGGACGGGCCATTAGCAGGTATGTGATTACCGATCTGAGCGGAAAGGTGATACGTCAATCCGGTGAAGTCCGTGATAAGGAGCCGGTCGATCTGTCAGATGTTTCCAAAGGCATTTACCTGGCTACCTTCTATATGCATGGGGGAACCGTTGTAAGGAAAATTGTCAGGGAATAGCGGCAACGATTATTTCCACCCACACCTTAAAAATGGTTCTTGAACTTTTTATTCATTACCCGTGTTAATCTTATTAACTCCTGGTGTTAACGGGATGGTTGATCCTTTCCATCTGAACTTTCCGGCAAGGCCGGCTGGCAGGGTGACAGTTCCGCGGAACCCTTTTCGCTTCTGTTCCAGTTCAACCCTGATCTCCCCAGAAGGATGCGGCATTTTTCCGGTCACAGATTTCAGGTATCCCAGGTGCGGTTCAACAGATACGGATGCAAACCCGGGTGCAGCCGGTTCAATACCACATACGGTAGCCAGGAGATCGTAGTTGGGGCTGGCACTCCAGGCGTGACAGTCGGACCGGGAAGGCTCAGGGCTCTCGGGAAAGGTGGTCAGACCGTTATCAATGGCTTCGTGCCATGGATTGAGCTGCTCCAGGTAGAGATCTCCCAGGCCTGCTTTCTTCAGTGCCCTGAACAGGTAGAACCTGAAATAGATAGTGGCCTGTACTAGGCTGGTGTCCGAAAGAACATGCAACATTACCTCTTCCTGCTTCTGCTCCGGAATGGTATTGGTCATCACCCCCAGAATATTGGCATGCTGACTGAACACTTGCTTTGCAGGAGTCTGGGCCAGCAGTGCAGTTGATTTATCGAAGCATTGGCTGAATACGGCCTTTTTCAGTTGAGTGGCCGACTGAAGGTACCTTTCTGCTTCCTCTGTTTTACCGAAGTAAGCAAAGAGTTCTGCGGCCTTCTGCAGCGCATCCACATATTGCAGTGCAATGATGGAAGAGGTGCCGTTGCTGATGCCATGGGGTACACCGTTGGTATATTCTGCAGCCCAGTCCACAAAACACCACCATCCGGGATTGATCCGAAGCGGGTTTTCTGCCGATTGTTTTGATTCGAAGTAGCTCAGCACGTCCCGTATTCCCGGCAGAAACTGTTGGATGAAGGCATCATCTTTCCGGAGCATGAAGTAGTCGTGGATCATGGCGACCCAGATCAGGGAGAAGGTGGGAATGACCTGCGCATGATAGGAGGGGTACCTGCTGAGGGTCAGTCCGTCAGACCTTCGGGAGTTGTTAAACTGCTCCAGTGCACGTCGTACCAACCGGTCGTCGCCGGACACATACATGGAGACCAGCGCCTGGATCCTTGTATCACCGATATATTGCAGTTGTTCCCAGTAGGGACAGTCCATGTAGCTCTCCATGGCACAGAGACGGGCGGTGTGCCAGCCTGTCTGCCAGATGGCCTTCAGTTCCGGATCGGCACTCTCAAATACCGCCTTTTCCTTCAGCGGATAGGCTGTAAAAATATTGTAATAGCCGTTGATCACCAGCGGTTCGCGGCTGGTTTCAATATCCAGCCTGGCATACCTGAAGGTTCGGTTCCAGAGGGGCCGGTAGAGGGCCGAGTCCATGCCCTGGTGCTCAAACACATCGGTGTAACCATACAGGTACTTATCCCGGATGCTGTCCCTGTTGCCCTTCATATTTGATTTATGATCCAGGTAGAGGGATTCATTGTAAGTGATGCTGACCACAGCATCCTTCCCTTTACTGAGCCACAGTTCGGGATATCCCACAGTAAGGTGTTCCACATCCAGCAGGATGGATGCACTGGTGTTCGCAGGGATCTCAAGGGGGAACTCCAGGGTGGTCAGTTCCTGTTGCAATCCACTGGTTCTGCGTACCACGGATATATTCTCCCGCTTCTCTTCCAGGAACGGGATATCGCGTTGAACCATGAATCGGTTGCCACCATAAATAAAACCCGGATCGCGGCCCTGATCAAAGGCCATTGCCGGAAGCCATTGGGAATCATCATGGGAAACCTTTTCCCATCCAAAGGGATACAATGCACCATTGATCCTGTCTGAAGTGCCGATGGCTCCATAGATGCCGTGGGGTACACCGGTGGGATTATTGGGGCTATAAGCCCTGTTTTGCATCACCAGCCAACCCGGGGCCCCGGTCCGCAGGTAGTTGTATTCCTGATCAGCGAATCTGACTATCAGTCCTGTTTGCGTGGAGAAATGGCTGAAAGGCCTGAATTTCCCGTAGTTCCAGACCAGGACCGCCAGGACGTTCCGGCCCTTTTTCAGGTAGGGTGCAATATCGACCGTTTCGTAGTTCCAGTGCATGGGATCACTGCCTGCAGGCCCGAAACAAACAGGAATCCCGTTCACAAGGAACCGGTACCTGCTGTCGCCCGAAATATCAAGCAACAGCTTATCCGGAACAGAATTCAGCTCAAAGGGTCTCCTGAAATGTACGACTTCATAAGTGTGACCATTGGATGCAGGATGTCCGATCCAGGATGCATCCCACAGCCTTTCCCGCATATTAAAAACGGATTGTTGCCCCTGCAACTGGGTCCAAAAACCGGTGAGGACAAGGCTGAAGATGATCAGTGTACTATTCCGGACCATACATTTTCTATTTTCCATATTCTGATGTTATGATGAACACAGATGCACTCCATCCCATAATCCATCTCCAGCCTGTGGAGGTTTTGTTGAATCTGTTTTGCCTGTGCTTTTGAAGCTACCCCGCTCCACCCGTACATTGTACCAGGAATCCCGCCATTAGTCCGGTCAGCAGT
>JANTFK010000299.1 GCA_024763595.1 Bacteroidales bacterium
CCATTCGCGGGATCCGATATGGAGGCAAAAGGAGCCGCCGTGGGCGGAGATCTCTCTTTTAAGGCTGCACCCAGCACGGATGGACATTTTGCTAATTTTATTGATGCGGTAAGATCGGGGAACCGGTTAGATCTCAATTGTGATATCAGAGAGGGACACATGTCCAGTTGTCTGCCGCATTTGGGAAATATTTCCTATCTGGTAGGAGAATCACTTGAGTTCAACGGTGAATTCGAAGAGTTCATCGGTAACGATGAGGCCAATATGCTGCTGACCCGGAAGTACAGGTATCCGTTCGTTGTATCTGAAGTAGTGTAAGCGTTAGAAAGTTTGACAGTCAAATGATTTTGAAATAGAGATTAGAACAAAACTGTTGATCAAGAAGATATAAAATTTACAGGTCACATCATATCATTGTCTCCGCTATCGAAAATGCGGGTCTATGGGACAGGAAACCATTGCAGGAGTTAAAATTTTGTATTTTTTTTCGGTGTTGTAGCGGCTCAGAACCGGCCGATCAGGCTGTAATCGCTGGTATTGCAGTAGATTTGGCTATAGAAAGCAAATCCTCTCCTGTTGGTCTCCATTTTACGGTCAAGCCGTAATATGGGATGATTTCCGGATACACCGAAATGCTTCTGTATGCGTTCATCAGCATGCATGGCAAGAATTCTCTGTTCTCCACCTTTAACCTGGATATGGTAATGCAGCCGTAACATCTCAAACAGGGATTTATTTTCAAATGACCTGGAAGTAAACCGCGGGAGATTCAGGTTCGGGATCATGGTGATATCATAAAAGACAGGTACCTCATTGATCAATCTCAATCGCTCCATATAGATGCAGCCTACACTTTTCTCCTGGTCTCCGATCTCGAAACTAAATGCCTTCTCCCAGCTGCGTATATGTGGCTTGACGATGATATGGGTGATAAGATGCTCCTGTCCGATGGCTGAAGTTGTGCCGGAAAGTGACAAAATCCCGATTCCTTTCGGTTGGCCCTGGACAATACTTCCCTTGCCCTGGTGCCGGATAATAAAACCATCATTTACGAGCATATCCAGTGCGTTTCTCACCGTGGGCCGTGTGAGATGATGGACAGCACATAATTCATTTTCAGAAGGTAACAGGTCTCCCCGTTTATATGTACCATCTTCGATCAGCTTTCTGAGCTTTTCATAGAGCTGCCTGTATTGTGGAGCTTCTTTCAGAGCCATTGTTTCAGGATTGCCTGATTGTAAAGACTAATAATTTTAGTTGTAAAGATAGGTATTGCTTCTCAATTGTCAAAATATCTTTTCAATGATACTTGTAAATAAAAGATACAGAATATGATATGAAAATAACATGAACTATTTTTGATTTTTCTTTCAGAAACGGAAAAAAGCTATTATATTTGTACTTGTATAGACAAGTAAATAATTAATTAAATGGCTACTGCAGTAATTATGCCCCGTCAGGGACAATCCGTTGAAAGTTGTATTCTTACCGAATGGTATAAGGATGAAGGTGATCAGGTTTCCAGGGGGGACCTGCTTTTTGCCTATGAAACCGACAAAGCTGCCTTTGAGGAGGAAGCCCAGGTGGATGGTGTTTTACTGGCCCGGTTCTATGAACCCGGTGATGAGGTACCGGTACTGGTCAATATGGCGGTAATCGGGGTGGCGGGAGAGTCAGTTGAGGAGTTTCGTTCAGGTGGGGCTGCTCCTGCTGAGAAAGCTCCTGGTGAAATTGCTCCTGTTGAGAAAGTTCCGGCTGAAACTGCTTCAACTGAGAATGTTTGGGAGAAACAGGTTGCTGCTGCGGCACAACCGGCTCCTGCTCCCGTTTCCGGAGATGGAAAACACCCCATCTCTCCCCGGGCCAGAAAACTGGCCATGGAGAAACGTGTGGTTGTCGAGGGGATCGTGGGATCCGGACCGGGAGGAAGGATCATTGTACGTGATATTGAGGCCGAGATTGCCAGGGGGAAAAGGCTCACACCCCTTGCCCGGAAGAAAATGGAGGGCGAGGGCCTTGCAGTTCCCGGAGAGGGGAAAGCCCCGTTCGGAAAAATTACTTCAAAGGATCTTGTGGAGGCTTCACATCCAGGTGCAGTATCTGCTCCTGTTGCGGCATCGGGCGATTATACAGAGATTCCCCTTTCAAATGTGCGTAAGATCATTGCCGGGGCCATGTACAATTCCCTGCAAAATTCCGCACAACTTACCCATCACCTCAGTGCCAATGCTTCAGGTATACTCCAGCTGAGAAAAGAGGTGAAACGCAGGGTCGGTGAGGGCTATGGCTACAACATCACATTAAATGACATGGTGGTGTATGCGGTGATCAGGGCCCTGAAACGCTATCCGGAGGCCAATGCACACTTTGTGGACGGAAAGATCCGGCAATTTAAGAAGGTGAATATGGGCCTGGCAGTGGATACCGAAAGGGGGTTGCTGGTACCAGCCCTGTTCAATGCCGATGATTACTCCCTACCGGGACTCTCCTCACAACTGAAAGGAGTGGTGGAAGCGTCAAGGGGAGGAAGTGTATCACCGGACCTGCTGGCCCCGGAAGCAGCCTCATTTACCATATCCAACCTGGGTAACTATGGTGTGGAGATGTTTACGCCGGTCATTAACCTGCCCCAGGTTGCCATATTGGGTGTCAATACCATTATTTACAGACCTGCTGTACTGGCCGACGGTTCCTTCGGGTTCCAGCCATTTATCGGTCTCTCCCTCACTTATGATCACAGAGCCATAGATGGCGGACCTGCCACACAGTTTCTTGCGGAGATCAAGAACCAGGTTGAAAAACTCTCTTCCGAATTACTCTGATCAAACATCCACAGACTTAAGATTTTACAGAATTCATAAACCACAATATTATGCCGAAAACACAATTCATAAATCCTGCAGAAGCCAGAAAAACCACCACACTGAAACTTGGCTCCATTCCTGTTAATACCTATAAAAAAAGTGTCAAGGAAGAACTTTCCAATTTCACCAGGGATGACCTGCTCAGAATTTACAGGGATATGGTGATCATCAGAGAATTTGAAACCATGTTGAACCTCATCAAGACCACAGGTGAGTATAATGGCATAGCCTATTCGCATCCCGGACCTGCACACCTCTCCATCGGGCAGGAAGCAGCTGCAGTGGGCATGGCCTACAAACTGAATATAGATGATTATATTTTCGGATCGCACCGCTCCCACGGAGAGATACTGGCCAAAGGACTGTCGGCCATTCAGAAACTGGACGATACCAGGCTTGAGGAGATCATGAAGAGCTTTTTCGACGGCAGGATACTCTCCATCGTTGAGAAAGGGCATAAGGGCGATATGAAGTCACTGGCACTTAAATTCCTTACCTATGGTACACTGGCCGAGATTTTTGCCCGTGAAACAGGCTTTAACAAGGGGGTGGGCGGATCGATGCACGCCTTCTTTACACCCTTTGGTATTTACCCGAACAATGCCATTGTCGGGGGGTCCGGCGATATTGCCGTTGGAGCCGCACTCTATAAAAAGGTAAACCGTAAATCAGGGATCGTGGTAGCCAATATAGGCGATGCCTCACTGGCCTGTGGTCCTGTATGGGAAGGAATGTCTTTTGCTGCCATGGACCAGTTTTTTGAGTTGTGGGAAGGGGATATGCAGGGTGGATTGCCCCTTCTTTTCAACATTATGAATAACCAGTATGGCATGGGTGGACAGACCTGCGGAGAGACCATGGGATATACGGTTGCAGCCAGGGTCGGTGCAGCTGTAAACCGCCAGAACATGTATGCTGAAAGGGTGGATGGTTACAATCCGCTGGCAGTGATCGATGCATATGATAGAAAAATGAAGCTGTTGAATGAGAAAAAAGGACCTGTACTGCTGGATGTCCTGACCTACCGTTACAGCGGACACTCACCTTCCGACTCATCTTCATACCGTTCCAAAGAAGAGGTGGAGGCCTGGGAAGCCAATGATTCCATCAGCTCTTTCGGAAAAGAGTTGATGGAGGCTGGTGCAGCAGCACAGTCCGACCTGGATCAGATCAGGCAGGATACCAAAGATTTGATTCTGGGTTCATTCAAACTATCCATCGACGATCATATTTCACCCAGGATGGACCTGGTGTCCAATCCGGGACTGATCGGGGAGATGATGTTTTCCAATGAATCGGCAGATGCCATGGAAGAGGGGCCCCTGGATACATTGTTGTCCCTGGAGGAGAATCCTCGGGTAAAACAGATCGCCAGAAAAGAACGGTATGCATTTGATGAGAACGGCAAACCCTATTCAGCCATGAAACAGTACCAGTTCCGGGATGCTATCTTTGAAGCGGTGGTGGACCGTTTCTACAAAGACCCCACACTGGTTGCCTACGGGGAAGAAAACCGTGACTGGGGAGGGGCTTTTGCTGTCTATCGCGGACTTACCGAAGCACTTCCCTACCACCGCCTCTTTAACTCACCCATTGCTGAAGGGGCCATTGTCGGAACTGCTATCGGGTACGGAATGTGTGGCGGCCGCGTGATTCCCGAGATCATGTATTGCGATTTTCTGGGAAGATCAGGGGATGAAGTTTTTAACCAGCTTCCCAAGTGGCAGGCCATGAGCGGCAATCTTATCAAAATGCCCGTGGTACTGCGGGTTTCCGTGGGTTCCAAGTACGGTGCACAGCACTCCCAGGACTGGTCCTCACTGGTGGCCCATATCCCGGGGATCAAGGTGGTTTTTCCGGCCACTCCCTATGATGCCAAAGGGCTGATGAACGCAGCTTTGCAGGGTACCGATCCGGTAATCTATTTTGAGAGTCAGCGACTCTATGGCATCGGAGAGGAGTTTCATAAGGAGGGGGTTCCGGAAGGGTACTATGAGATCCCGCTGGGCGAACCGGATATCAAACAACAGGGTGATGATATCACCATTCTTACCATTGGTGCAACACTCTACAGGGCACTGGAGGCTGCGGATCAGCTGCAGGAAAAATATGGCAT
>JANTFK010000300.1 GCA_024763595.1 Bacteroidales bacterium
AATATACCAAGGTAAAACCCAGGTAGATTCAAACAAGTTATCAACAGTATTGGTTTGATTTATAGATAATTGCAAGTTTTCTTAGAGGCACTAATTACTTCGTGCAAAAGTTGAAACACCGGATGCACAATTTATCTTTAATTTTGTTATTTAGCTATATATAATGTGAACGGGGATATGAAAAGAGTTTTGTTATTGTCGGGATTGCTGTGGCTTGGTCTGACCGGTGCAGTGGCACAGCAACCGGTAAAGTGGTATTCCATTGAGGAAGCTTTCCGGTTGACAAGGAGTGAACCGAGGGTACTGGTCATAGATGTCTATACGGACTGGTGCGGATGGTGCAAGCGCATGGAAGCAACCACCTTTTCGGACCCGGTTATTTCAGAGATGTTGAACAGCCATTTTTATCCAGTCAGGCTGAATGCTGAAAGCAGGGAAGATGTGGTGATAGGCGGGCATACATATAAATTTGTGGATAACGGCAGAAGAGGTTACCATGAACTTGCGGCCATCGTCACCAAGGGGAGGCTTTCATACCCCACCATCTCCTATGTGGATCACCAGGGGAGGATCCTGGATGCGGCCCCGGGTTATAAAACAGCGGACCAGTTCAAGGTGTATCTGGCATATTTTGCGGATGACCATTATAAAACACAGACATTCCAGGAGTTTGCGGCCTCCTGCCAGGAATAGGAAACATTTAATAGCGCTGAAGCATCAATTTCAACTCTTCTGCCAATTGCTTCCGCAGAAAGAGCGGGTGAAGCACTTCTCCGTCTTTTCCAAGTGCCAGTACCAGTGATTTAAATTCATAGGTGGGATGAACCCGGAAGCTGAATACTACCTTTTCCTCATCTTCGTCCTCAATGTTTTGTGATTCGTGCCAGGGTTGTGTGATCAGGTACTGGGCCTGTGTTTTCTGCACTGCAATCCTGATCAGCGGCGGATCTTCCTGCGGTGCCATAATGCCGATGGCATATTTAAAATAGGTACCGGCACTGAAACCCGGCGGGGTATAGGCAATGCCGGCAGACTCCTGCAGGTCCCTGATACGGTCCAGCGCATAGGTACGTATCTGACCCTTAAAGGCATTCAGGCCAACCAGGTACCATCTGAACCCATGTTCTTTCAGAAAATAGGGATGCACATCATTGAAATAGGGCTTATCTTCATAGAAAGGGAGATAATATAGCCGGATCACCTTTTCTTCCATGATGGCATTGATCAGGAGTTCAAGATATTGTGTACCCTTTATTTCAGGTGCTTTCCGGAAGCTGATAAATCCCTTATCCCGGTATCGTTCATACAATCCGGCAATCATGGAATAGGTCTCCAGGTTACTTTTTGAATATGGCATGATTTTCTGGTTTGATGGTGATCAAAAATAGTGATATATTATAGCTTGTATTGCATGGAATGCAGGAATTTGTTTATCTTAACTTTTCATGACGGGTTTATTTAGCGGAAACTGTATACTGACCGTACGGAACCGCTCGGGAAGCAGGCTTAACCTGGTTTTACACGGGACAGAAGAGAACACTGTACGAGCGCTGAGTGTGCGCAGGTACAAGCGCCTGAAGCTCAGGAAAGGGACCTATGTGTTAGAGGCCTGGCTCTCCAAAGGCCGTATAGGTATTCATGCGGTGAACATTCCTAATATCAGCATAGAAAAGATCACGTCCAGAAAAGATGTTTCCATACGGGGCAGGAAGATCGTTGCCGATATGATCCATGACCGTTCCAGGCTGGAGATCGCGCGTGAACCAACAACGGCTGAACTGATACAAAATCCCTGAGACCATCTGGTCTGTTCAATCAATAGTTCAGGTTGGAAGCCAGTAAACGTTCCACCTGTTCCACAGAAAGATTTTTTCTCCGGGCATAGTCCTCCACCTGGTCCTTCCCGATTTTTCCCACAAAAAAGTATTTCGAACCGGGATGGGCGAAAACCAGTCCGCTGACCGATGCCGCCGGGACCATGGAATAGTTTTCGGTCAGGCTGATCCCGTAATTTGCTGCTCCCAGGAGATTGAACAGGACCTCTTTCTCGGAGTGATCAGGGCAGGCAGGATAACCGTGAGCGGGCCTGATGCCTTTATAATTTTCCCTGAACAACTCATCAGGAGTCAATGATTCACCGGGAGCATAACCCCAGGTCTCCTTTCTTATTTTTTCATGAAGGAGTTCGGTGAAAGCCTCGGCCAGCCTGTCGGCCAGTGCTTTAAGCATAATGGAAGAGTAATCGTCATGCGCCGCTTCAAATGCTTTCAGCTTCTCTTCTATCCCCAGGCCTGCAGTAACTGCGAAAACCCCCAGATAATCAGTAAGGCCTGAGGACCGGGGAGCCAGGTAGTCGGAAAGGCAGAGGTTGGGAAGGTTCTCTTCCTTTACGGTCTGGTTTCTCAGGTTGGTGAAGCGTGCGCGTACTTTTGCAGGATTGTCTTCATCATACACCACGATATCATCACCATCTGCATTGGCCGGGAATACTCCATACACTGCATTTGCCGTGAGCCATTTCTCATGGATAATCTTCCGGAGCATCTCCTGCGCATCCTCATAGAGTTTCCGGGCCTCTTTTCCATAGTAGGGATGATCAAAAATATCGGGAAATTTTCCCCGTAACTCCCATGTAACAAAAAAGAAGATCCAGTTGATATAACCGGCAATCTGATCCATGGGAAAATCGAGCAAAGTTTGAATCCCCGCCCGGTTCGGTTGCCGGATGACCCCCGGATTCCACTCCAGCTCTAATGCGTTCTTGCGGGCTTCGGACAGTGAACGGTAGCGCACTTCTTTACCCGCATCTTTATAACGCTTCCTCAGTTCACTGTATTCCTCCCTGATTCCGCGGGCATAACCATCCCTGGTCTTGTGGGAGATCAGTGCGCTTACCACGGCCACACTCCTGGATGCATCTTTGACATGGATTACCGGGTGGCTGTATCGGGGCTCTATTTTCACAGCTGTATGGATCGTGGAGGTTGTGGCACCACCTATTAGCAGGGGAATATGCACCTGGCGCCGCTCCATCTCCGATGCCACGTGGATCATCTCTTCCAGTGAGGGAGTGATCAGTCCGGAGAGTCCAATAATATCTGCCTGCAGCCTTTGTGCTTCATCCAGGATCTTTTCTGTGGGTACCATGACACCCAGATCGATCACTTCAAAGTTGTTGCATCCCAGCACCACACCCACAATGTTCTTCCCGATGTCGTGTACATCTCCTTTTACGGTGGCCAGTAATATTTTGCCCGCTGCCTGGCTGACACCGGGTCCGTCACTGGCTTTTTCCTTTTCAATATAGGGCAGCAGGGTAGCCACGGCGCGCTTCATGACCCGGGCACTCTTCACAACCTGGGGAAGGAACATTTTTCCTTCTCCAAAAAGATCACCCACCACATTCATGCCATCCATCAATGGTCCTTCGACCACTTTCAGTCCGAATCCATATTGTGCATGTGCCTCCAGTACATCTTCTTCTATGAATGTTGTGATCCCTTTGACCAGTGCATGTTTTAACCGCTCTTCCAGGGATTCTTCTCTCCAGCGGTCTTTTTTCTCTGCTGTTTGTTCCTGCTCTCCGAGGGATGCAGCATAGGAAAGGATCCGCTCTGTGGCTTCCGGATGCCTGTTCAGTACAAGGTCTTCCGTATACTCCAGTAATTTCCCGGGAATCTCATCATATACCTGGAGCATGCCGGGGTTTACAATACCCATGTCAAGACCGGCCCTGATGGCATGGTAGAGAAACACCGAATGAATGGCTTCCCTCACCACATTGTTGCCCCGGAAGGAGAAAGAGAGGTTGCTTACCCCGCCGCTGACCTTTGCCAGGGGAAGGTTCTCTTTGATCCAGCGCGTTGTTTCGATAAAGTCCACCGCATAGTTGTTGTGCTCAGCAATGCCCGTTCCAACGGTCAGTATATTGGGATCGAAAATAATATCTTCCGGAGGATAGGCCAGCTTCTCTGTCAGGAGCCGGTATGCCCGTTCACATATCTCTTTACGCCTCTCAAGGGTGTCGGCCTGTCCCTTTTCATCGAAGGCCATGACGATCACGGCTGCTCCGTAGGACCTGACAATACGGGCATGCTCCAGGAATAGCGTTTCTCCCTCTTTCAGGCTGATGGAGTTGACAACAGCTTTGCCCTGGATACATTTTAAACCGGCTTCAATGACTGAGAATTTGGAGGAGTCAATCATCAGGGGAACCCTGGCAATCTCTGGTTCTGCCATTAAAAGGTTCAGGAAGGTGACCATCTCGTGTTCCGCATCCAGCATGGCATCATCCAGGTTTATATCCAGAATCTGTGCCCCGTCCTCCACCTGTTTCCGGGCTATTTCCAGGGTCTCATCATATTTTTTCTCCCTGATCAGCCTGGCAAACTTCCGGCTTCCGGCCACGTTACAACGCTCACCGATATTGATAAAATTGGAACCCTCAAAGACTTTAAGCGGCTCCAGCCCGCTTAACTTCAGGCCCCTCTCAGGTTTTACCGGTTTTCGGACGTTTCCGCTCCCTGTTATTTCAGCAAAGGCTTTGATGTGCTCCGGTGTGGTGCCACAGCATCCCCCCACAATGTTGACAAAACCGGAATGGATAAACTCTTCTATCTGGTGTGACATTTTTTCCGGGGATTCATCGTATTCCCCGAACTGGTTGGGCAATCCGGCATTGGGATGTACCGATACAAAGTGGGACGAAATACCGGACATCTCCTCCAGGTATGGGCGTATTTCCCTGGCTCCCAGGGAGCAATTCAGCCCGATGGAGAGCAAATCCACGTGATCCAGGGAGTGAATAAATGCTTCCAGGGTCTGGCCCGACAGGGTGCGTCCGCTTGCATCCGTTATGGTACCCGATACCATTACGGGTATATGGAGTTGTTTTTCGGCCAGGTACTCTTCGATGCCCATCAGGGCTGCCTTGGCATTCAGTGTGTCAAAAACGGTTTCC
>JANTFK010000301.1 GCA_024763595.1 Bacteroidales bacterium
GTCAGGTACCCGATCTCAGTTGTTTCGCCGGCTGACTCCATGGTAACTGAGTTATTGACCAGGAAGTTTGTGCTCATCCCACCGACCAGTTGCAGCTCAAATTTCCGGTCCAAAACCGTATAGCGAAGGTTAAATGGCACTTCCAGATATTCCAGGTGCTCCCTGATGCCCTGCCCGGTATTCTCTATATAATTCCAATCCTGATCTGCACCGGTATACGGGCTGCTCGCAGCATTTAATTTATATCTGTTCACAAAGATCTCACCCGAAGCAGCAACAATATTTCCCACCGAATTGACCACAGATATTACTTCGGACCGGCCGGCCTCGGCAGCCAGTGGTGCAAAATCAAAATCCTGGTTGAAAAGCTGAATGCCCTGCGCACCAATATCAATTCCCATTTTATTATAAAAAAGACCCGATTCGATGGTTAGCCTGGAGGCATGCCTGTAGCTGACCTGCACACCACTGGAATAGGCCACTAAACCCGATTCATAATCCAACGTACCCGCTGCAACCACATTTTCAGCATCACGAAAACTATAAAGGGGTGTTATGGAAGCTCCGATCATCCATCTGGAATCCCTCTTCACAGTGTGATCCAGACCTGCCAGCGGATCACCTGCAGGAATCAAGCCTCCCCCAGGGTTCATTTCATTGGATGGTACTCCGGGTTTCTCCCGGAGTGGTTCGATAGAGGGCTCTTCGGGAGGTTCCACAAGTGCTGCCTCTTTTTCATCAGTTGCGGCTGTGTCAGAAAGTGGAGGTTCTGTTTCTCCTGCTCCTGTTGAAGCTGTTTCAGATAGCGGAAGCTCCGGCTGGTCAGCCACGACTGTGCCCTGCATGGTATCGTGAAGCCCTGGACCATGCTGCTCTTCCATCTCTTCCATAACGTTGCGTACCTTCTCCTCCAGCGTGGTGTTGACATCTCCGGAATCATTACCGGTCCGTACATCCTGTCCGTCGGGTTGCTGAGCTTGCGGAGATGTCTCCTGCAACTCCTCCGAAACCTGCCCGCTCCCTGGCAGATCCGAACCAAAAAAGGTAATGCCCAGTGTCACTGCCAGGGCAATGGAAGCAGCTGTTGCCAGCACAACTATTAACAGGCGATTCTTTCCTCTCCCTCCCAGTTGTGAGGAAATGGTGGCCCATACCTTATCCGGTGGATTCACCTGGTAGTTTTCCAGCTTATCCTTTAAAAATCCATTTTTATTGCCCTGATCGCTCATTTTACAATTGCTGATCCATACATGTTTTTAATTTTCTCCTGCAAAATTGCCCTGGCTCTTGAGAGATTTGACTTGGAGGTCCCCACGGAGATTCCAAGTTGATCGCTGACTTCCTGATGCGTGTATCCCTCAACGGCATACAGGTTAAATACCATCCTGTATCTGGGTGTCAGGCTCTGGATAAGTTTCACCAGTTCATCACAAGTGAGATCATTAAAGATCCCATCACCGGCATCATCCCGAATATCTTCCTTCACCTCCTCAATCCGTTGCAGCAATACCTGGCTCCTGTACTTTTCAAGTGCGGTATTGATCATCACCCTCCGGATCCACCCTGGCAGGGCAGCCGGATTCTTCACCTGATCCAGTTTGTTAAATACCTTAATGAACCCTTCCTGCAGGATATCCTGGGCATCCTCCTCACAGGAGGCGTACTGCAGGCATAAACCATACATGGCAGGTGCAAACCTCCGGTAGAGCTCTTCCTGGCTCCCCGCCTTACCACGTTTGCACCCTTTTATTAATATGTCCAGTTTATCGGCCAATCCTGTTTCCCTCCCCTGCAAATTTATGCAAATTGGCAGGATATTATATCCCCTGGATACACTCCTAAGACGCCAGGAACATAAAAGGGGTTGCGTGGCCCGGTTTTTGCATAAAATATAGCACAGCGGACGCAACCCTGTGCCTGCAGGGTTCGTCTTATATGTGATCATGAAACAAAAACACAATGATATACGCAAACATCCTGAAATATGCCAACCCGCTCTTCATTGTTTTCCTGATTTTCCTGACCAACGTGTCATGCAGTCAGATCGATGATCCTGTATTTGATTATAACCTGAAATCGGCCCGCGTGATCGAGACCAACAATGCTTTTGGTCTTGAACTGCTGAAGCATATTTTTGATAATGATCAGGAGGGCAACATCATGATCTCCCCGGCTTCGGTCAGTATCGCCCTGGGCATGGCATATAACGGGGCAGGGAACACTACCATGGACGCCTTTGAAGAGGTGTTGAATTACGAAGGTCTCACACGCAAAGAGGTAAATGAAATTACCCGTGAACTGATCGATGTGCTGGTGACCAATGTGAAAGGCAACCTCCTGGAGATCGCCAATTCCATGTGGTACCGGAATGGCTTCCAGGTCAAACAGGAATTCATTGACCTGAACACCAACTACTATGATGCCGAGGTCAGGGAACTGGATTTCAGCAAGGAAAGCGCTGTGGAAACCATCAACAACTGGGTAAGTGATAAAACACATAAGAAGATTGATAAAATCGTGGATTCGATCGACCCGGCTACCATGATGTACCTGATCAACGCGCTCTATTTCAACTGTGTCTGGGAAACCGAGTTTGACCCGAAGGATACTTACGATACTCCATTCTATACGGAATCCGGTTCGGTCTTCGGAACGGTCGATATGATGAAACTGGAGAGCGACTTCAATGTATCGTTTACCGGTGGATTCAGTGCCGTGGAACTCCCTTACAAGAACGGAAAATTCAGCATGTACCTCTTTTTGCCCGATGAGGGCAAATCGGTGCAGGAACTGGTGGAGGAACTGGATGAAGAAACCTGGAACACCTGGCTGGAACAGTTCAGTGAATCCAACGAATTCACAATCCATCTTCCCCGCTTTGAATTTGATTATAAACGCAGCCTGAAAGAAGACCTGGCAGCCCTGGGACTGCAGGTGGCCTTTACCGATGAGGCCGACTTTTCCGGGATCAGCGACACCCCACTGCTCATCTCAGATGTGCTCCATAAAACCTATATCAAGGTCAATGAAGAGGGCACCGAGGCAGCGGCTGTTACATCGATCAGTTTTGACCTTACTTCCGCCGGACCCGCGAATTTCCTGAAACTGGACCGCCCTTTTCTTTTTGTCATCACCGAAAACAGCAGTAAATCGATCCTGTTTGCCGGCAGGGTTTCGGAACCTTCCTACACGTAAAAACAGCTAAATATGTATAACCTCCCCATAAGCAGCGGCGGCCGCTTCCATGATCGCCTCTGACATGGTTGGATGCGGATGGATGGCTTTGATGATCTCCTCCCCCGTAGTTTCCAGTTTGCGTGCCACCACCAGTTCTGCAATCATTTCAGTCACATTGGCACCAATCATATGAGCCCCCAGCAATTCACCATATCTGGAATCAAAAACCAGTTTCACAAACCCCTCCTTGGCTCCTGCTGCTGAGGCTTTACCTGAAGCGGTAAAAGGGAACTTACCCACTTTTATATCATAACCTGCCTCTTTTGCTGCTTTTTCGGTCATTCCCACCGATGCAACCTCCGGACTGGTATAGGTACACCCGGGGACATTTCCGTAATCTACCGGTTGTGGAGCATGTCCTGCAATCTTCTCCACGCAGGTAATGCCTTCCGCAGAAGCAACATGGGCCAGGGCCGGTCCTCCCACAATATCACCAATGGCGTAAACACCTTTAACATTGGTACGATAAAAGGGATCCACCCTGACCTTGCCGTTGTCCATTTCCACGCCCAGTTCCTCCAGCCCAATATTTTCCACATTGGGAGTTACACCCACGGCAGAGAAAACGATTTCGGCCTCTACCTCCTGATCGCCTTTAGGGGTTTTGACCTTCACCTTGCAGAGCTTGCCGGATGTATCCACCGACTCTACGGAGGAAGAGGTCATCACCTTCATTTTGGCTTTTTTAAAGGAACGCTCCAGTTGTTTGGACACTTCCTCATCCTCCAGGGGGACAACACCGGGCAGGAATTCCACCAGTGTCACCTCGGTTCCCATGGTATTGTAAAAATTGGCAAATTCACTTCCAATGGCACCTGAACCCACCACAACCATCGATTTGGGAAGTTTCTTCAGCGTCATGGCCTCCCTGTAACCAATGATCTTCTTTCCGTCCTGTTTCAGATTGGGAAGCTCCTTCGACCTTGCACCGGTAGCCAGGATAATATGTTCGGCTTTTACTTCGCTCAATTTTCCCCCTGCATCTTTCACCTCAACAACTCCGGGGGTTTTCAGTTTACCGGTCCCGTTAATCACTTCGATCTTATTCTTCTTAAAGAGGTAAGCTATTCCTTTGCTCATCCCATCTGCCACTGTCCTGCTGCGTGCAATCACTTTCTGGAAATCGGGAGCAACCGAACCATCCACCTTGATACCATAATCTGCAGCATGAAGCAGATATTCATATACCTGGGCACTCTTCAAAAGGGATTTAGTCGGAATACAGCCCCAGTTCAGGCAGATTCCACCAAGAGATTCCCGCTCCACAACGGCTGTTTTCAAGCCAAGCTGAGAGGCACGTATGGCAGCCACATAACCTCCTGGTCCGCTACCAATCACAATAAGATCATAATTCATATGGATTTGCTTTAAGAATGATGTACGAAATTACACGAAAATAACAACCTATACAACAAACTGTTTATTGAAACAGTAAATCGAAAAAGGCAGGAGTGAAACGGGAAGCAAAACCATTGGGTGAATTCTGCAAAAAGGCAATACCCACATTCTCTTCCCGGCAAAATGCCACTTCAGCCCTGTACCCCCGGATGTATCCCCCGTGGTATACAATTTTCCTGCCCTGATACTGATAGATACGCCAGCCGAGACCGTAATACCGTTCTTTGAATGGTTTCCAGTAGCGTGTATATCTCCATTTCAAAGGCGTGTAGATCAACGGTGTAGCCACAGTGTTTATCACAGTATCAGGTAAAATAGCAGGCTC
>JANTFK010000302.1 GCA_024763595.1 Bacteroidales bacterium
CCATAACATTTGGACAGAAAAATACGAATGAAGGAAATTTAAAAGAAGAATGGCTGCGGACAAAGCCTGATGTTATTGTATATCTCCCAAAAAGAGAAAATGACGGGGATAATGAGCATTTCCAGGTTTTTGAGGCCCCTTTGAGTGATGAACTGCTGGCCATATGGACACAGAGCAGCGTGGAGGGTCATGGCGACAACCGGGCCATGCTGGCAAGGAGCCGGAATGGCAGCGAATGGTCCGATCCTGTCATCATTGCAGGGAAAGGTCCCGGAAGGAATGAAAGACAGGCAAGCTGGACATTCCCGGTTGTTTCAGAAAAAGGGCGAATCTATCTCTTTTTTGCCAGAGAGACCGACCGGAGCGATATCAGGCAGCATGGTGGGGTAATGGGTTGTTATTATTCTGATGACAATGGTCATTCATGGATCGCCGGAAAAGAGATCATGGTGCCCAAGAGCAGATTTGACAATCCCGGTCCTGATTACCCTGTAAACTGGATTGTCTGGCAGAAACCGGTTCGCGACAGCCGGGGACGTTACATTGCAGGATATACACGATGGTCCAGCGAAACAGTTATTAAAAAACCCGGGGAAAACTGGTGTGACGGTGACAGCCGTTCTGCATTTATGCGTTTTGAGAATATTGATGACAATCCGTTGCCTGAGGAGCTGATCATTACCTGGTTACCGATTGATAAAGCAGGTCTGGAAGTGCCTCACAGGATTTACCCGGAGATATCTGTGAGCCAGGAACCTGCAGTTGTGCTTTTGCCGGACAACCGGCTCTTTACCGTTATGCGGACCATGACGGGACATATCTGGTACTCAGTATCCGAAGACGATGGTGAAACATGGAGAGATCCGGAGGTATTACACTATAGAGACAATGGTCAGGCAGTGAACAACCCCATTGCTCCGGGACCGGTTTATGCGCTTTCCGATGGCCGGTTCCTTCTTGTTTTCAATAACAACAATGGTACAAGAAATGGATACGATCAATTTAAAAAAGAATGGGGAGGAGTGAATCAGCTGAACCACTTGCGTAATCCCGCCTTTATAGCTGTGGGAGAATTCCGGCCGGATGCACATCAACCCGTCTGGTTCAGCAAACCTAAAAAGATACTCGACACTCAAGACCATATTTTTGGACCGAAAGGTACAGCATCGGTTGCCATGTATCCGAGCCTGACAGAAAGAAAGGGTCAGCGTACACTCTGGTATCCGGACCGTAAACATTTTCTGCTAGGGAAATACATCACGGACGAAATGCTGAATGATATGATCGTGCCTTCCCAAAACAATGACTGGCGGAACGCAAAGTATGGTTCATCCATATACACAAACGGGTATTGTGACCAACCGTACGTGGTTGTACTTGAAAATGGCAAATGGTTATGCGTTTTTACAACCAATACCGGCCATGAAGGATCAGGGGGTCAACACATTGTTAGTTGTACCAGTGAAGACCAGGGAATATCATGGTCAGAGCCGGTAAAGATTGAGCAACCGGGCAAAGAATCCGCCTCCTGGGCCATGCCCTATCTGACCCGGTATGGAAGGGTGTATGTGTTCTATGATTACAACGGTGACAAGATTCACGAACTCAATGGCATGCAGAACATCCGGGAAGATATGCTGGGATGGTACTGTTACAGGTATTCAGACGATGCGGGCAGGAGCTGGTCAAAACGTTACCGGTTGGATGTAAGGAAAACAGCAGCAGATCTGCATAACGACTGGAAAGGGGAAGTACAGATCATGTGGGGGATCGGTAAACCGGTGAATGTGGACCGGGGGATGATGTTCTCATATACAAAGGTCGGAAAATATATGCTGGACCAGAGTGAAGGCTGGTTTTTCCGGTGTGACAATATCAACACGGAGAAAAACCCTGAAAAGTTAAAATGGTTCATGCTCCCGGAATCGGAACATGGATTGAAAAATGAAAAGCTGGGACCCGTCAATGCGGAACATAATATCTTCCAGATGCAGGATGGCACCCTCTATTGTATGTACAGGACCATTGCGGGCCACCCCGCAGAATCCTCTTCTTATGATGGAGGAAAATCCTGGACCATACCCGGGATCCCGGAGTATGACAACGGGATCAAACTGAAAAACCCACGGGCCTGCCCCAGGATATGGAAATGTTCCAACGGTAAATACCTTTTCTGGTTCCATCACCACGGGGGCCATGATTTCAGCGACAGGAACCCGGCCTGGATCAGCGGGGGGATTGAAAAGGATGGTAAAATCCGCTGGAGCCAGCCGGAGATACTCTTTTACGAGGAAGATCCGGAGATACGTATGAGTTACCCCGATTTAATTGAGCAGGATGGGAAATACTGGATCACGGAAACCAACAAGGAGAGTGCCCGGTGTCATGAAGTACCGGCTGATTTTCTCCGGATGCTCTGGTCCCAGTTCCACAGAACCTCCCTGGCAACCGGCGGCCTGTTGCAGGAGTGGAGCGCAAAGGATTTACAACCCGGATCAACCCTTACCCTCTCATCCGTTGAACCGTATGATTTCCGCCGCGGGTTTACCCTTGATCTAAGGCTGTCACTGAGTGATCTGGCCCCTGGCCAGATGGTCCTGTCCATCAAAGGGAGAAATGGTAAACAGATCGAACTGAGAACAGCTGAATATGGTTCGGTTGAAATCAGTTTACATGATGGATTGCATACCGATTCCTGGAATTCGGACCCGGGTCTGATCCAGGCATACGGAGAACACAACATCGCTGTAACGGTGGACAACGGTCCTGACATCATTCAGTTTGTTGTGGATGGAACTGTGTGTAACGGAAGAAATTTTCGCCAGTTTGGATGGAGCCGGTATAAATCAAATATGGAAGATCTTGACTTTGATACTATTGAAACTGGAGAATTAAAAAGGGGGTCACTCAGGCCCAATGGCAGATTAACCAACTTAAGAATTTACAACAGGCCTTTAATGAATACAGAACTTATTGGTAATCACAGGAATTTTGAAAAGCAAAAAGCAAATGCAAAATAATGACAAAGTGCGTTTGAATGAACGTGAGCCTCTTACACCGGGTGAAAAAGTCCTTGCACTGCTTTTTGGCGTAATTGTATGTGTCATGTTCGCCCAGGTAGTGTTCCGCTATATTTTCAATAATTCACTTGCATGGAGCGAAGAGCTTATCCGGTTTCTTTTTGTCTGGTTAACATTTTTAGGAGGGGCACTGGCCGTAAAAAGCAAAACACATATTGCCGTCGAATTCTTCATCGGACTGTTACCGGGAAAATATCTGAAATACACCCGAATACTCAATCAGGTGTTAATCACTGCATTCTTTGTGGCTATGGTAGTCATTGGTTCATTCTGGGTGTTTTATTCAAGGGGTTTACAAAGCAGTGCATTGGGTCTTCCTGTATATATTGTCTTATATGGTGCCCTGCCTTCAACTTCTGTTCTGGGAGTAGGGTATAGTATAAAACGATTGAAGGAAGAGGTGTCCGAGCTGAAACAAAAGAAATATTAGCGATGGCTTTGCTAATCATATCCATGTTGGTCCTTTTATTGCTTGGCGTCCGTATAGCGTATGCCATTGGAATAAGTACATTGATCTATATCGCATTCAGCTCCGATGTTTGAGAAAAACCGGTTATGGTGTTTGATACTTTTGGGTTCGCTGATAATGTTCTCGTGCAGTGCAGAGAAAAGCAGTAAGCAGGAGCTAAGATTGCGTATGTAATGGCACCCGGGGGTATTTGAGCGAATTGTAAATGTAAAGTAGAATATGGAAATGAAAATGAATAACAGGGTATTAGATCAGTTGAAAGAAAACAAGCCCTCCCTAGGAGGATGGGTAATGACTGCTTCAGTGACTTGTGCTGAAATTATGGCCCGGGCAGGTTTTGACTGGGTATGTATAGATGCAGAACACTCACCCGTGAATGACGAGACCGTCCAAAACATGTTTATTGCCATTGAAAGGCATGGTGCGGAACCGTTTGTCAGGATACCAAAAAATGATGAAGTAGTATTTAAAAAATACCTGGATATGGGGGCAAAGGGTATTATTGTACCCATGGTCAATTCTGCCGAAGAGGTGGAAAGGGCAATCGCATTTGCAAGTTATTCCCCACAGGGTATCCGGTCGTTTGCTTTACCCAGGGCAAATGGATACGGAGCATTTGCCGAAGCGTATTTTCGAAATGCCAACGAAAACCTGTTTATCGGGATCATGATTGAACATATCGATGCATTAAAGAACCTCGATGAAATATTCAGCAACAAAAGAATTAATGCTGTTTTCATTGGGCCATACGATTTGTCCGGTTCCATGAATATTCCCGGACAGTTTGATCACATGGAATTTCAGCAAGCGCTGAACCTGATCCATTCCAAGGCAGAAGAATTTGATGTTACCATGGGGATACATGAGATCCATCCCACACCTGAAAAAATTCAGGCATATATCAAGGACGGCTATCGCTTTATAGCCTGCGGTATCGATACGCTGTTTGTCAGAGAAATGTCAGAGAAATTTGTTTCGCTAAAAAAGTGACTTCAATGAAAGTATTGTGTACCACATCTACTTTTAGTGCCCCTTTTCCCCCAGGGTATGAGGTGATTAAAAATCCGTATAGAAGAAAACTTACAGAAGAGGAAATATTCAATCTTATCACTGAAAACAATCCTGATGCAATTGCTGCAGGGGTAGAACCGCTCACAAGGAGAGCAATGAAACAGGGGACAAAGCTAAAAGTCATCTCAAGATGTGGCTCTGGGCTTGATTCTGTTGATTTGACCGCTGCAAAAGATCTGGGAATTCAGGTATTCAACACACCTGATGCCCCGGTCGTCCCGGTTGCTGAATTGACCATTTCATTTATACTGTCAGCTTTACGGAATATTAATTCTCTTGACAGACAGGTCCGGAAGAATAAATGGAAGAAATACCAGGGAGCACTATTAAATGA
>JANTFK010000303.1 GCA_024763595.1 Bacteroidales bacterium
AAAACCGGGTTATCAGCGGACATGTACTCAACGGGTTGCAGGTTGATCCGGAAAAAGGTCATCTTGGATTCTTCAGTTCACAGGTGACCGTGATTCCGGAGGGGAGCCATTATGAGTTATTTGGATGGATGAGTCCCGGGTTCAGGAAACTATCCGCTTCCAGGTCCTTTGCTTCCACCTGGTTGTCACCGAAACGGAAGTTTGAGCTGGATACCAACTACCATGGAGGTGAGCGGGCATTTGTAATGACGGGTGAATATGAGAAGGTGTTGCCCATGGATATTTACCCGGTTCAGCTGCTCAAATCGATCCTGGTGAACGACATTGATAAAATGGAACAGCTGGGTATCTATGAAGTGGATGAGGAGGACATGGCGCTTTGTGAATTTGTATGCACCTCCAAGATCCCGGTAACGAAGATCCTCCGGGATGGACTGAGATCATTGAGAAAAGAAATGGAAGAATAGTTTATACACCAATCTATTAACATGAGTTCTTTAAGACGATTTGTAGATAAGATCAAACCCCCGTTTGAAAAGGGAGGGAAGCTTCACATGTTCCTGTCGGGATTTGAGGCCATTGAGACCTTTCTTTTTGTGCCAAACCGTGTCACCACCGGACGGGTGCATGTCAGGGATGCCAATGATATGAAGCGCACCCTGATCATTGTGTTGTTTGCCGTGGTTCCGGCATTGCTGTTCGGTATATGGAACACCGGGTTCCAGCACTTCCAGGCCCTGGGGGAAGAAGCCGGTTTCTGGCAGATGGTATGGTTCGGGTTCCTGAAGATATTGCCCATCATCATCGTTTCTTATGCGGTCGGGCTGGGTATTGAGATCGCCTTCTCACAGATACGCGGGGAAGAGGTGGCCGAAGGTTACTTTGTTACCGGAATGCTGATCCCGCTGGTCCTGCCGGCCGATGTGCCCCTGTGGATGGTAGCTGTGGCCACGGTTTTTGCTGTTGTGATCGGAAAAGAGGTATTTGGGGGTACCGGTATGAATATCCTCAACCCTGCATTGATTGCCAGGGCATTCCTCTTTTTTGCCTACCCGAGCCATATGTCGGGTGACAAGGTATGGATTGCCGGCCTGACCGACGGAACAGGTGTGATTGACGGTTATTCGGGGGCAACCATCCTGGGACAGGCTGCACAGAACACATCCACCTTTGTGAATGGGCTGGGAGAACCCTACACAGCCTGGAACATGTTCCTTGGGAACATTCCCGGCTCCATCGGGGAGACCTCCACCCTTGCCATTCTTATTGGAGCCGTGATCCTCATTCTTACCGGCGTAGGGAGCTGGAAGATCATTGTTTCCGTCTTTACCGGTGGTGCCGTCATGGGGCTTTTATTAAACGCATTTGCTGCCAACGAATTTATGGCACTTCCATTCTGGGAGCACCTGATCCTGGGCGGATTTGCCTTTGGTGCCGTCTTCATGGCAACCGATCCGGTTACCGCGGCACAAACGGAGCGGGGTAAATGGATTTACGGGTTCCTGATCGGGTTCCTGGCCATTTTGATCAGGGTACTCAACCCGGCCTACCCGGAAGGTGTCATGATGGCCATCCTGCTAATGAATGTTTTTGCGCCTCTGATCGATCACTATGTCATCGAAAGCAATATTAAGAAACGATTAAAAAGAGCCAGGCAATGAGAAGTTTTAGCAATACATACATTTTTGTTTTTTCGCTGGTCTTGGTTACGATCGTGGCTGTACTGCTCTCTTTCGTTTCCATGAAATTAAAACCCATCCAGGAGATGAATATCCGGATAGAGCGGAAACAGGATGTGCTCCGCTCGGTGGGTAAGGCTGAAAAGGCTGATGAAGTAAGTGACAAGAACAGCTATATCAATGAGGAATTCGGAAAATACATCACAGACTCCTATGTGGTGAATTTCCGGGGAGAGAAGGTGGACGCTGATGCTTTTGAGGTGATGCTTGCCCTGAATACCGAGATCAGGAAACCACAGGAGGAGAGGAACTATCCGGTGTTTGTTTATTCGGAAAACGGGGGGGCGAAAAAATATGTGGTACCTGTCCGCGGGAAAGGGCTCTGGGGACCCATCTGGGGATATATTGCCCTGGAGGCAGATCTGAATACCATCTATGGTGCTGTATTTGACCATCAGGGGGAAACTCCCGGATTGGGTGCTGAGATCAGTACAGCATGGTTTCAGAAGCCTTTTGCAGGTAAAACCCTGTTTGATGATAATGGAACATTCGTTTCGATTGAGGTGGTTAAAGGCGGGGCCGATCCCTCCAATCCGCACCAGGTTGATGCCATCTCGGGAGGGACCATTACATCCAAGGCACTGGAAGCCATGGTGAAAAATTGCCTGGCCGGTTACGAGGCCTATTTTAAGGAAATAGCAACGAATTAAGCAACTATCATGAGTAAGGAAAAGGAACCTTTATTTTCTGCAAAGAATCTGAAACTGCTGAGTGAACCACTCGGACAGAGTAATCCCATTACCGTCCAGGTACTTGGGATCTGCTCGGCACTGGCAGTCACCGTGAAACTGAAGCCCTCCATTGTAATGGCCCTGTCGGTTGCAGTGGTGCTGGCGGTCTCTAACGTTGTTATCTCCCTGCTGAGGAAGATGATACCTCCACGGATCCGCATCATTGTGCAGCTGGTGGTGATTGCCTTCATGGTGATCCTGGTGGACCAGGTGCTGAAAGCATACGCTTATGAAGTAAGCAAACAGCTCTCGGTTTTCGTCGGACTGATCATAACCAACTGTATCATCATGGGGCGTCTTGAGGCCTTTGCCATGGGCAACAGGCCATGGCCTGCGTTCCTGGACGGACTGGGTAATGCGGCGGGCTATGGTGTTATCCTGATCATTGTGGCATTCTTTCGTGAACTGCTGGGATCGGGAACAATACTGGATATGAAGGTGATCCCGCAGTCCTTCTATGATGCCGGATATGTGAACAACGGGATGATGATCCTGCCGCCCATGGCGCTGGTGGTCGTGGGCATTATTATCTGGGTACAGCGTTCCCGGAGAAAAAACCTTATTGAAGATTAAAAACAATAATCCATGGAAAATCTGGTCAATATTTTTGTCAAGTCCATCTTTATAGACAACATGATCTTTGCCTATTTCCTGGGCATGTGTTCGTACCTGGCCGTATCGAAAACGGTCAAAACATCCACGGGCCTGGGGATTGCCGTGATCTTTGTACTTGGATTTACCGTTCCCGTCGATTTTTTACTGGAGAAGTTTGTACTGAAGGCAGGGGCACTTGCCTGGATCAGTCCCTCACTGGCCGATGTGGACCTGGGCTTTTTGAGTTTTATCATGTTCATTGCTGTGATCGCTTCCATGGTACAGCTGGTGGAGATGGTGATTGAGAAATTTGCACCCTCCCTCTATACTTCACTGGGGATTTTTCTTCCCCTGATTGCTGTGAACTGTGCCATCCTTGGAGGATCCCTCTTTATGCAGGAGCGTGAGTATGCCAACATTGCCGAGGCTACTGTATTCGGACTGGGATCAGGTGTGGGCTGGTTCCTGGCCATTGTGGGTATAGCCGCCATTCGCGAGAAGATCCGTTATTCCAATGTGCCGGCACCGCTGAGGGGACTGGGGATCACCTTTATCATTACCGGCCTGATGGGTATTGCATTTATGAGTTTTATGGGGATTAAACTGTAGTATTATGATATTTCTCACTTCCACACTTTCTGTTATACTTATTAGCATCGGGGTCTTCCTGTTCGTGATCATATTGCTGGTAGCCATGTTATTATACGCCAGGTTCAAGCTGACACCACAGGGAGACGTACAATTGAAAGTAAACGACAAGGAGTTCACTGTATCACCGGGAAGTACACTGCTGAACACGCTGGCCGCCAATGATATTTTCCTTCCATCGGCCTGTGGGGGTGGTGGAACCTGTGGTATGTGTAAATGCCAGGTTATTGAAGGAGGGGGTTCCATCCTGCCCACCGAAACCGGCTTCTTTACACGGAAGGAGCAACAGCAGCAATGGAGGCTGGGCTGCCAGGTGAAGCTCCGGGAGGATATGACTATCCAGATCCCTGAAGAGGTGATGGGGATTAAGAAGTGGGAGTGCGAGGTGGTTTCCAATCATAATGTGGCCACCTTTATCAAGGAGTTTGTAGTAAAACTTCCCGAAGGGGAGAAACTCAACTTCAAATCGGGTGGTTATATCCAGATTGATGTCCCCAGGATTGAGGTTGACTTTTCCAAAGATATTGATGTGGAAGAGGAGTACCGTGATGAGTGGGACAAATTCAATATGTGGAGCCTCCATATGAAGAACACAGAGGAGACCTACAGGGCCTATTCCATGGCCAATCACCCTGCTGAGGGCAATATCGTGATGCTCAATATCCGGATTGCCACACCCCCGTGGGATGTGAGCCACGGACGTTTCAAGAATGTGAATCCGGGGATCTGTTCCTCCTATATCTTCTCCCGTAAACCTGGTGATAAGGTGATGATCTCAGGTCCCTATGGTGAGTTCTTTATCAAGGAAACCAAAAGGGAGATGATCTATGTGGGCGGTGGTGCCGGCATGGCACCCATGCGTTCCCATATCTTCCACCTCTTTCATACGCTGAAGACCGACCGGAAGGTATCTTACTGGTATGGTGCGCGTTCAAAGCGGGAGATCTTTTATGAGGACCATTTCCGGGCCATTGAAAAGGAGTTTCCCAACTTTACCTTTAACATTGCCCTGTCGGAACCTGCCAAAGAGGATAACTGGGATGGTTATACCGGTTTTATTCACCAGGTGCTGTATGATAACTACCTGCGTTACCATGAAGAACCGGAAGAGATCGAATACTACATGTGCGGACCTCCCATGATGAACAGTGCGGTTTCCAGGCTGCTTTATGATTTGGGAGTTCCGGATGAGATGGTGGATTTTGACGACTTTGGGTAGTATATCTTATTATATA
>JANTFK010000304.1 GCA_024763595.1 Bacteroidales bacterium
TAATGCAGTTTATCAACTACCTTTTCGGCGGTCACCGGTTGACCTAACCTGAGTCCGTAGAGTTGACGAATTGAAGAGTCATCTTTTGCTGTTTTCCTGTTATAACCGGCACTCCAGATAAAATTCATGAGCCGGGCTGAGGAATAACAAAAAAAGGCATCTTCCTTCACGGTATACCGTGTATCATGTCCGGGATAGCTCAGGCAGCATACCTGTTTACCAGCGGGAATCTTTTTATCAATCCCATTCCAGTCATTTTCCCAATCGCCCCATCTATCTTCCGACACCCATGTAACAATATAACTTTCTGACATTTCTGCATCTACATATGGCCAGAACTCCTTCGGAAGGGTTGCCGGATCTGCTGAATTTACCAATAACGCTCCATCGGGATCGTATTTCTTTATCAATTCATGTGCACGACGCAGCAAATCGGCGAAGGCTTCTATTTGTGTCCCGAACATATGTTTATGATAGCCAAACTCTTCACCATAACACTTTTTATTCGGATGCAGATTGTCAAGGAAAATACCTGATGCGCCCCTTTGCAGTAATATTTCCAGGTAAGCCAACACAGCATCTGCATACCCTTCCACATTTGAACAGGTACAATACATGTTCTTGGAATCTTCCGATTCCCAGAATCCTGTTTTAGCCCATTCCCCGTCTTTGTTAATCTGGATCCAATCGGGATGTTCTGATAATCTGATATTTTGATATTCTTCAAACAACCATCCCTGATAAAAAGTCATGTAGGGGAATGCCCGGATTTCACGACTCCTGGCTTCTTTTAAGAACGCTTCTGTATGTGGTACATGCGTGATAAAAGACCATGATGTTCCGTAGATATCCTCCAGTCTGACATTTTCACCGTAAGTCTCCGACTCTGCCAGCCATTTGGGAATTTTGTTCTCACTTTGCTGTTCAGGTGCCTGGCAAGAATACAATAATGATAATGAGACCATTACTATTCCCGGGAAATTAAATAGTTTTTTCATGATTCACGCTCAATTTTTGTTCTTTAACTGAACAGTTTAAGGGACAAATACACCTTTGATGCCTTTCATTTGCTCAAGATCTGAAAAGAGTGCCTTCCATTGTTCCAGCCCGCCCCTGTGGGTAATAATCATTTCCGTGTCAATCTGACCGGAGTCTAACAGCTGAATTGATTTGTCCCAGGACGAATAAACCGTTGAAAGGTTGAAGGTGAGTTCAGCCGCTTTAAACATGGCGGCATCATAAGGAAAGGTTATCTGATCTTTCCCGGTTAATCCAATGGCGGTGATCCTGCCCAGTTTCCTGACCAGTTGAAAAGCGGATGCAATGCCCGGTGCCGCACCGCTTGCCTCCACCACCAGATCGGCGCCCCTGCCTCCGGTTAAATCCATCACAATAGAAACTGCATCTTCCCTGTTCACGTTGATCACATGATCAATGCTTTTTATCTTTCGGGCTGCCGGCAGCCGTAATCCCTCATCCAATGCTGTACCCACAATAACAACTTTTGAAGCGCCTCCTGCTTTTGCTGCCATTGCGGCAAGAAGCCCGATAGGACCGGGTCCGGTCACAACCACGAAATCGGAAGGATGGAGTGTTCCTCTTTCGAAAAGATCGGAAACCACGTTTGCAGTTGGTTCTACAAGCGCCGCTTTTTCAAAGGAGAGTGTCTCCGGTATTTTATGCAGCAACTCCGGATCAGGATAGCTCATATACTTTGCAAAACAACCGTCAATACCCCAGCCGGGAGATCTTTTTTCCGGACAGAGCTGCCTGTTGCCGGTCCTGCACAACCAGCACGTGCCACAGGCCAGCGTATGGGGCTCTCCCACTACCCTGTCGCCGGCTTTCCAATCTTTGACGTTTTTCCCGGTTTGGGCAATAACCCCTGAGAATTCATGGCCCAGGATCACCGGAGGCCAGTAAGGAAAATTATCGTTATAGATATGAAGGTCGGTTCCGCAAATTCCTGCGGCTTTCACTTCAACCAGCACTTCATTGTCCCCTATTTCAGGAACAGGTACCTCCCGGAGTTCCACCAGGCCTTTTCCTTTTGCTGTTTTTACAAGGGCTTGCATGGTTTTTGTCATATTCATTAAAAATTAATTGGATTCATTACACCACTGGTTCAGAAAATTAAGCATAATCTCTGTTGCCAGTTGTATCTGTTTTACTTCCATACGTTCTTCACTTGAATGTGCACTTTTCAAGTCTCCCGGACCAAAAACAACGGTAGGAATATTCAATAATTTGCTGTAAAACCACCCATCGCATGAGGCCACCATGGCATCATTTTCCGGTTTGATCCCAGACTGAGAGCAAGCTTCAGATAAAACAGTGACCAGGGGATGGTTTACCTCCAGGGTATGGGCCTCGTGGCGGTAGGTAAATTCGAGTTTGAAATGATCCCGTAGCTCTTCACCCCCCTCCTTTACTATTTCGGCCTCCATCTCCTGCATTACTTCAAAACGGGTCTTATTGGGCAGCAATCCTAACACACCTTCCAGCACAGCCTGATCGGGGTTGGATGCCGGCCAGTTTCCCGCCTGCAGTTTCCCAAAAGTGATGGGCATTGGGTTTTCATATGCATCAAACAGGGGAATGCCTTTTGATTCAGATAGTAGTTTTGAATGATAGTTTTCCAGAATTTGCATCACCCGGACTGCTATTTTCAGAGCGCTGGCAGATTTTCCCGAAAAACCGCTGTGACCGGCTTTTCCAAAACAGGTGATTTTAAACCATACAGCACCCCTGACCGATGGAAATATTTTCAGGTTGCTCGATTCAAGTACAATCACGGCATCGGCTTTGTCCCCGCTGCGAATTGCTGCCAGGGTACCATTGCCGCCATTCTCTTCCTCCACAACAATATGAAAAATGATATCTCCTTTGAAAGTCAGTTTTTTCTCTTTTATCAATTTTAACAATAAAAAGAAGACAGCAATTTGTCCCTTATCATCCATTGCTCCCCTGCCATAGACAAACCCATCCTTTTGATAGGGAATAAACTGATCCCTCTCCTTTGAGGATGCAGGTACCACATCTGCATGGGCATTCAGGATCAATGATTTGCCGGACCCTGTACCTCTTATCTTTAACCTCAGATTGTGTCTTCCGTTATATTTTATATCCTGAATAGGAGAGGAGTATTCAGGGTCGTTTAACAGATCATCGGATAGTGGAACGAGTGTCACTTCATCTGCAAGCGGCTGGAATTTTTTATACAGAAATTGTATAAGATCCTCTTCCTGTCCGCTTAAAGAGGGGAAGCGGATCATCTGTTCTAAAAAGTCAACTGTGCTATTCATTTTCAAATGCCTTTCATTTCTATTTAATATATTTCATCACTTAATTACCTTCCATTGTATAATCCACAAGTAAATCAATCCAGATGATAGAGAGTGGAGTTTTTATTTCAGTTGATGCATTTGAATACACAAGTTTAATCTCGTTATCCCTAAGTCTCCACCAATCTTCATCGACAGTCACTTCATGCATGGTGCGTTGCCACCAATCTTTTTCAAAAACGAATTCTGAAGATTTTTGTGTACGAGGATCAATGGCTGTCATAGTTCTGCGTTCTCTCTCCTTATCCGAATCACCAGATATGATAACTGGGCCATTACCATTAATATATAATCCCAGTTTTTCCTGTGATTGTAAAGCCCTCATATAAACGACCATTCTGGTTTTAATGTCATATCCATTTTTGCGTGCTTCCGGAATATTATCACCGATACACAATCCTACGGTTCGTTGACCAATATCCTTTGTTCCACTTCTGGTAAGTTCAAATGTTCCAGGACGAAGTTCTATGGGATCTACCCTGTATTGTTTATCAGCAAACGTCACTTTATCCGGATCAGCAAGTTCATTTATCCAAGATTCTCCTGCCCACTTTAGATCAGAAAATTCTTCCATCCACCGTAGTTTCCCATTCCAATCATCAGCAGCAAATCCGAGTTGGAGTCCATCAGCACCAGCCCGGTTAAAAAGAAGAGCTTGTGCGAAAAACATTTGCTTAGTTTTTGGTTTATCGTACCTTTTTCTACCTGATTTCTCATCACCTGGTTGCGGGTCTGTATCGACGAACCCCAGTGCCTGCCATAGTGTTGGGTAAACTAATGTACCTGTTTTCTTTGCTAATGTGACAAATTCATTAATACTAAAAGCAAAATAATCTGCAGGATGCAGATGTGTAGGCACTATTATGTCTATCAATTTCTCATTCATCCAGGTTTTCCAATCCAATCCGATTTCCATATATTTTTCAAAGGGAACTCGTGTCATTATTTTAATATGCCTTCCTTGTTGTTGCCCAACCTCATTCAGCATTTGTCTCACATCACGAATAAATTGAGTCATCACAGAGGTGTCGGGTTTTTCAAAAAACGGTGGGTAAACAGCAAAATCCATGGAAATACCATCTACTCCCGCTTCAGCAGCTTCACGTAAAATTGCGATCTTAAAATTGCGCACTTCTTCATGTTTGAAATCTAACAAGACTGTTTCCCCAATGCGATACTCAGGATGTTTCTTGCTTAAATCACCTACAAACCCAACCCACATCCAATTATCAGGACTGGCAGGCCCATATTCATGGTTCATTTCAAGTCTGGCAAAAATTTCCAATCCAAGCTTATGAGATCGTTCAACAGCAATTTGCAACGGACCTCCCTCTTTTTTTACCAGGCTCATTACATTTTTGTTTACCCATCTGTCACCTGTGCGTAACAATGCAAGCTCTTTATCGTTTAAACCTTCGCCAAAAATCTGTCCAATTTTAGTATTAAAACAAAAAACACTTCCTGGTCCCAGTCCCCAGACCAATGTTTTCACATTCGTATTTTTAAAACAATCGATATAATTCTGCTCTAAATAGTCACGTGTTATGAGAAATTCTTTAAAGTATAGAGAAAAACCATCATGCCTGTATGCAATGG